>DATIVB010000379.1:0-5009 GCA_035466375.1 Chondromyces sp. | reverse complement strand
AGCTCGCCAAAGCTCGCTTCGAAGAGCTCCGGCACCGGCGCGAAGCGGCCGTCCTCGGTGACGGCCACCGCGCCGCGCTCGAGCAGGTAGTTGGCCTGCAGCACCATCCCGAGCCCGTGCGCCTCGGCGACGCCGAAGCGGGCGGTCCGGAACATGCCGGCGGTGTAGCTGAAGGGCAGCGACTCGAGGATCTCGGGCGCCATCACGCCCTGTGCCACCAGGGCGTAGATGTTGAAGACCCCGAGCGCGTCGGCCTTGGCCTCCTCGAAGGCCGAGTAGAGCTCCTTGAGCTCGAGCCGGACCTCGGTCGCCCGCCCCCCGACCTCGATGCGGCCGGGGCCGAGGCCGTGCGCCAGCTCGTGGTGGAGCGTGAACTGGTAGAAGGCCTCGAAGTCGAGGCGGTCCGCCGCCTCGGCGGGCAGCACGCGGCCGGCGATGGGCACCAGGATGCCGTCGTACTTGGCCCGCATGACGTTCTTCAGCAGCACCTTCTTCGAGCCCTTGGCTTCGCGGACGCGCTCGTCGTTGGGCAGGTTGAAGGCGATGGTCTGCACGCCGGCGCGAGCGTCGCCGGCGGCGAACAGCACGTCGACGACCCGGATCGGCGACTCGGCGCCGCGCTCGAGGTTCTTGTGCTCGTCCGGGATCGGAAGGTTGCGCTCGAGGAACGGCAGCTGCGACTTGAAGACCGCCAGGCGCTCGGAGTCCTCGGGCTGGGCGACGCAGACGAAGGACTCGAAGGCCGCCTTGAGGCCGAGGAGCTGGTCCTCGTAGGTCTCGTAGGGCCCGATCACGACCTCGATGGCGGAGTCGAGGTCCATCCACGCCATGTCGGACTCGAAGTAGTCGTCCTCGAAGAAGGCCGCCGCCCGCAGCTCGAGGAAGCGCTTCAGGCTGGCGTTGTCGGTGGCCGCGGCGGCCGCCCGCAGCTCGGCGGCGGCCACCTCGAGCTGCCGCACGTAGGCCTCGGAGTACGGCACCGCCCTCAGCCCGCCGCCGGCGCGCCGGATCACGGTGTGCAGCGATCTGAAATCCTCCCGGTCCTCCGGGTGGGCCTCGAGCCAGGCCTCGAACTCCGCGGAGGTCATATCCTCCGGGTAGAACCCGGCCCCCGGCGGGTGCGGCTGCCGGCCGAGAAAGGGCGCGTAGCCGTCGATCCGGTCCCAGGGTCCGACCATGATGCGGTAGTAGTCCCCGGCGGCCTCGGCGCCGGGCCCCGCCAGCGCCGCCACCCGCCGCGCGAACTCGGGGTTTTCCACCCACGCCTGCAGCGCGAAGATCTCGTCGACCGCCTGCGACGCCCGCACCAGCCGGCGCAGCGCCTCGCGGTCGCCCTCCGAAAGGTGCGACACGTCGGCGGCGATGTCCTGCTCGACGAACCGGGCCCGCCGCTCAACGATGTCGGGGGCGATCACCAGCCCCTCGGTCGACTCGGGCCCATCAACGGGCGAGCAGGCGGTCATGGCCCAGAGGCCGATCACGAACACAGCTCCGAATCGCCACATGGCCAACCTCCACCATCGCGCAGCCGATCAGCTGGGTCTTGCGGCCCACACCGCGAAGTCGCGGGGGCCGCTGAGGATCTCGTCGAGACGCCCGCGGAGCCGGTCGACCCGCTCGGCGAGCGTCGTCAGGTCGTGGTCGGTCACCGCCCCCGTCCCTCCCTCGTCGTCGGCGAGCAGCTGCTCTGCCGGGAAGGGGTGCAGCAGCTCCCGCCTGCAAAGGACGAAGCCCGCGCTCTCGAGCAGCAGCTCGAGGGTCTCTGGAAGGAGGGGGCGGTGGTGGGTCGGGTCCAGCCAGAACAGCGCCGCACCGACCCGCAGCGAGTGCGGGTTGGGGCACTCGGCGATCAGGAGACCGCCGGGGCGCAGCACCCGGCGCACCTCGGACAGCACCTCCGCCAGGTTCGCGAGCGGGAGGTGCTCGAAGACGTGGATCGCGGTCACCGCGCCGCAGCTCGCATCGTCCTGCCGGCGCAGCACCTCGAGCAGGTCGCCCTCGACGACCTCGAGGCCGCGCCGGCGGGCGCCCTCGACGAGCGCCGGGTCGGCCTCGATGCCGCGCGCGTCGACGCCCGCGTCGCGCAGCATCAGGAGGAGCTCGCCGCGGCCGCAGCCGAGGTCGAGCACCGGCGCCGCCGCGGCGAGCTCTTCCAGGTAGCGGTCGAGGCGGTGGCTGATCTCCTCCCCGCTGCCGCGGAAGCTCTCGAGCAGCCGGGGCTGGATCGCGGCCAACGCCCCGGCCAGGCGCTCCTCGTCGACCGCACTCGCGGCTGCCACGGGCAGCGGCTCGCCGCGCAGCGAGCGCTCGAGCAGCGAGGAAGTCTCCTCGAGCTCCTCGGCGAGCCGGTCGATCAGCGCGTCACCGCGCGCGACGGCCGCCGGCAGCGCCCGGTCGCGGAGCCGCGCGGTCTCCTGGCCCACCGCGCGCAAATCCACCTCAATGCTATCTGTCCGTTTCTCGAGCGCCGAAGATCGCTCGTCTCGCACCGTCTGAATGCTCCGAATCGCCGACTCGACGGCATCGAGGCGGGACTCGAGCCCGGTCAGGCGGGCCTCGGCGCGGGCCTCGACGTCGGCGATGCGCCGGTTCAGGCCCCACGGCGTCAGGAGGGCGAGACCTCTCAGGATCTTCCGGACAGGGTTGTCGTCGTGCCCGTCCCCGAACGGCCGGCCAGGGGTCGCGGCGCGTTCGTCGCCGCCCATCGGGCTACTCGCTGACCACTTCCGTCCGGGGCGAGGTGGTGTCGGCCGCCTGCACCTCGACGGCGGCGTCGGCCTCGAGCGGGCCCTCGGCCACGAACTCGGGCGCCACCGCATCCGGGTCCTCGCCGGGCCGTACCACGGTCACCGGAATATGGACCACGATCCCGCGGTGGATGTCGACCGTCACGTCGAAGGTGCCGAGCTCCTTGATCGGGTGCTCGAGCATGATCTTCCGGCGTTCGATCTCGAAGCCGCGGTCGGCGAGGGCCGTCGCGATGTCGGCTGCAGTCACCGAGCCGAAGAGCACATCCTTCTCGCCCGCCCGGCGCTCGAAGGCGAGCTTGGTGCCGTCGAGCTGGGCGGCCAGCTTCTCGGCCGCGGACCGCCGCTCGGTGTCGAGCGCCTCCCACTTCGGCTGCTCCTGCTCGAAGCGCTTGCGGTTGCCCGGTGTGTCGGGGTAGGCGAGCCCCTTCGGCAGCAGGTAGTTGTTGGCGTAACCGGGCTTCACTGTCACCGAGTCGCCCCGTTCGCCGAGGTGCTCGATGTACTCGTTGAGAATCACCTTCATGTCGTTCCTCCGTCGTCGTCGGCCCGCGGCCGGAGCGGGTGGAAGCTGTCCGCGACCCCGAGCACCGCCACGAGCAGCGGGATCGGACCCTGCAGACAGAGTAGGACCACACCCCAGCGCACCAGCCAGCCTCGCCCTATCCAGCGCGCGAGGTGGGCCCGAATGATAGCCAAACCCTGGACAAAATACAAGATGAGCACGGCGACGAGCAGGTTGAGCGCGAGCCAGCGGACGACGCCGTCGGCAACCAGGGTGGCGATGCCGGCGGCTGCGAAGGCCGCGGTCAGCCAGTCGTCGTTGCGGTAGTCCTCGAAGGCGCGTATCGGCAGCTCGTACCCGAGCAGAGCCAGGCGCGGCCGCGCCCAGAAGAGCACCACCACCAGGTAGCCCACCGCCAGCGACGGCAGGACCCAACCCACCACGCGCTCCACAGCATCGAGCGCCAGCTCCACCTCGCCCTCGGCCATGCCCCAGGTGGCGTACATCTCGCCGGCATCGGCCACGGCTGCGCGCATCCACGCCGCGACCGCCGCCATGGGCGTCTCGGGCGCCGCCAGCACCGCCACCGCCCCGAGCGCGAGCACGGTCGCGGCCAGCGTCGTCAGCGCCGCCCAGCGCCCCTCGCTGAAACCCCAATGGCGCCACGCCTCGACGCTCGCCGCCGGAAGCACCACCAGCGCCGCGTAGGCGCCGAGCAGCGGCAGGGCGAGGGAGGCCAGCCCGATGAGCGAGGCGGCGGCCAACAGGCCGACCACCGGCCCCCAGGCGCGCACCCCGGGGGCGCCCGCGGCCTGGAAGTGCAGCACCGGTAGCAGCCCGAGCGGCGCGATCAGGAAGCCGAGCAGCGGGATCGCGAACAGCGCCCCCACCAGCAGCAGCGCCACCAGGCCGGAGGCCGCGGCGCCGAGGCGCGGGATGCGGGGCGGTGCCGGGGGCAGCGCCGGGGTGGCTGGCTGATCGTCGACCAAGGCGTCGCCGCCGGGCGGGCCGCCCGGCGCTCCCTAACCGTGCGCCCGGGTCAGTTGCCCGTGTAGGGCAACAGGGCCATGTAGCGCGCGCGCTTGATCGCCCGCGTCAGCTTGTGCTGGAAGGCGGGCCGGGTGCCGGTCACGCGCCGCGGCAGGATCTTGCCGTTGGTGGGCGTGTACTCGCGCAGCAGCTCGACGTTCTTGTAGTCGATATAGTTGATCTTCTCGACCGTGAACCGGCAGACCTTGACGCGGCGGCGGAAGCGCTTTTTGTTGGGTCTCATGGGGCTCTCCTCAGTCCTCGTCGGCCGCGGCTTCGGCCTTCGCCGCAGCCTTCGCGGCCTTGGCCGCCGTGCGGGCCTCGTGCTTGGCGTCCATCTTGCGCTTGCGGCGCAGCTCGTTGTCCATGTTGAGGATCAGCGAGCGCATGACCGCGTCGTTGGTGCGCATCTCGAAGTTGAGCTTCTCGATGGCCTCGCCGCCGACGTTGATCCGCCAGAAGTGGTAGACGCCGTAGTTCTTCTTGCGGATCGGGTAGGCCAGCTGGCGCCGGCCCCAGGGGTCCTTGGCTGCGACCTCGCCGCCCGCAGTGGTGATGATGCCCTCGAGCCGCTCCATGAAAGCGGTCTCGTCCTCGGGCGCCACCTCGGGGTCGATGATGACCCCCAGCTCGTAGAATGGCATGTCGTGCTCCTCTCGGCCTTCGGCCCCGGAACCCTGTCCGGAGCAAGGAGATTTCCCGGGCGAACCGGGAACGGCATTGTACGG
>DATIVB010000378.1:0-6323 GCA_035466375.1 Chondromyces sp. | reverse complement strand
CCCCCGGAAGGAGGTCGGCGTGAAGCGGGAGCCATCTCGAGAATGGTCTCAACATCTCCGGGCAGTTCTAGTGGTGCTGACCCTGCTGACCGCCGCCGTGGTGGCCGGGCAGGAGCCGGTCAAGGTGCAGGCCGCGCAGCGGATGTTCAACGAGGCCTACCGGCAGGGGGACTGGGCGCGGGCGGTGGAGGTCGGTGCCGAGTTGGTGGCGATGCTGCCCGGGCGGCCCCTCCTGGAGTACAACCTCGCGTGCGTGCATGCTTTGAACGGCGACGCGGATGAGGCGCTCGACATCCTCGGACGCGCCGCGGCAAGCGGTTTCCGGGACGTTTCCCACCTCGACGGCGACCCCGACCTCGACCCGGTCCGGGACCTGCCGGGATTCAGCTCGGTGCGATCGCAGATCGAGGCCAACCAGCGCCGCTTTGTCCTCGAGGCGCGCGCAATGGCGGCGACCACGCCGATCCTCATCGTGACCCCGGATGGCCACGACCCCGACCGGCCGGCCCCCCTGATCATCGCCCTGCACGGCTACGGCGATCGGCCGGAGAACCACCCTCGGGTGTGGGGCCCGGCGGCCGACGACTTCGGCGCCATCCTCGCGGTGCCGCAGGGAGGGCGGCAGGTCGGCGGCGGCTACGGCTGGACGGGGGTCGAGGAGGCCGAGGCGGTCCTCGAACGCGTCTTGACCGAGGTCGACGACCGTTTCCTGATCGACCGCAGCCGGATCGTCCTCGCCGGCTTCTCGCAGGGCGCCTTCCTCGCCATGGCCCTCGGCGTCCGCCACCCCGAGCTGCTGACCGGGGTGATCCCCATGGCCGGCGCTTACGTCCCCGAGATCGACGCCCCGCCGCCGGCTGAGGGGCACGAGCCGCGGTACTATTTCATCGCCGGCTCGCAGGACCGGGCGGTCACCGACATGAGGCGCGCCGCCAAGGACTTCAGAGCGGCCGGGTACACAGCCACCCTGCGCATTCTGCCCGGCATCGGCCATGCCAGCCCGGACCCGGCCGGCGGCGAGCTGAACACCGCCCTGCGCTGGGTGCTGGGGCGCTAGAACCTGTCGCCAATCGCCAGGTACACCCGCTTCCGTCCCCCCTCGGCGACGCCGTAGGCGAGTATCGCGGGACCCAGGAATGTGTCGGCGCCCACGAACACGCTCCCTGCCTTGATGAGATTGCCCCAGCTCAACGACGTGTTCTCGAAGAGGAAGGCGTTGCCCGCCTCGAGGCTCGCGCCGGCGTAGAGGCGCACGTTGATCCCCGCCACCTCGAGGCGGAACAGCCGATGGTAGCCGACGATGCGGGCCAGAGCCATGCGGTCGCCGAGCAGCTCCTTGTTGCCGAGGCCGGACAGCCGGAACAGGCCGCCGAGATCGTAGAGGGCGAAGAAGCTCTCGACGTCGTCGATGTTTTCGCCATACTCGAACGCCGGCTGGAGGGTCGTGTCGCCGAAGCTCCAGGCGCGGCTCGCGCGGCCCCACCAGCGCTCGAATCCGTAGTCGCTGCCGAGCGAATCCGACGACCGCGTGTAGAGCAGGCTCACGTCGGCGCCGTTGCGCGGGAAAACCACCGAGTCCTCGGTGTCGATTCGGAAGCTGAACTCTCCGCCGCCGAGAGTTTCGCTGTCGGATCCGAAGGCCGGGTCCCCGATGCGCGGTGCGCCGCGGTTCTTCGAGGTGAAGGCGGTCAGCCGCAGCTCGCCCCAGTTGCCGAGGACGCGGCCGGCCGCGAGCTGCGCCCGGTAGTGGGTGAACTGGTACTCGGCAATCGCGTTGCCTCCGCCCCAGAGCTCCTGGGTTCCCTTTTCGTACTCCAGCGCCGGTTCGGCGAACCAGCGCATGCTCCAGTCGAGCGGCTGGTAGAGCTCGGTGCGAACACCGGCGACAGTACCGATCTGAAGGAGCGTCTGCCACTCGCCGCCGCGCCGGTTGACGGGCAGCATCTGGTGCCGCGCCTGCAGGTGGTAGCCGGCGCCACCGTCGAAATCGTCGAGAAAGCCGAAGCCGAGCTGCAGCGAACCTCGCCCGTAAGGAGGTGGAGGCGCATGCACCACGAGCTCGTGCGCGCCGTCGGGAGCCTCCTCGAGCTCGAAACCGAGCACCCCGAAGTAGCGGGTGTTGTAGAGCTTGAGGAGGTCCCGTCCCAGGCTTTCAGCATCGAGGGTTGTCGGCGGATCCAGGCTCAGCGCGCGCTGAACGAGTCGGTCGTCGACCCGGCTCGTGTTGTCGAGACGGATGCGGTCGATCGAAAGATCGGTGAAAGGCTCGGCCCGCGGCCGCGCCTCGAAGGCTGCCCAGCGATCTTGCGTTGCTTCGTACCGACGGAGCGCATCGATCTCCAGTCGCGCCGCCTCCTCGCCGATGGCGACGGCCTCCTGGAGGCGGTCGAAGCTGACAAAGGAGATGTCGCCGAGCTCGGGGACGATCAGGAGATCCTGCGCGCCGAGCCGCCTGATGTCGCGGTCCCGGTTACCGACCGTGAGCAGGCTGTTGAGGTGGGAGAAGACGCTCATGAAGGTGCCGAACTCCTGGCCCTCCTCGAGAAGCGGGCTCGAGATGTCCACGGCGATGATCCGGGCCGCGCCGAGCCGCTGCGCGATCTCCACCGGGAGGTTGGCGGCGATGCCGCCGTCCACCAGGTCGCGGCCGTCGAGCGCGACGGGCGGCACCGCGCCCGGCACCGACATGCTCGCCCGCATCGCGGTGGCGAGACTGCCCGAGCCGATCACCACCGCCTCGCCGGTGGCGATGTCAGCGGCTACCGCGCGGTAGGGGATGGGCAGCTCGTCGAAGTCCTCACTCGCGGGCGACAGCGCCTGCACGAGGCGGAGGATGATCTCCAGGCGCTGTCCGGCGATCACCCCGCTCGGCAGCTCGAGATCGAGGCCCTCGAAGTGCAGCCGTCCGCGGATCATGACCGGATGGTCGTCCTGCTTCCGCCTGAAGCTCAAGTCCCGGCGTTCGACGCGGTCGGTGAAGACACGCTCCCAGTCGATCATTCCGACCAGGGTCTCGATGTCGTCCGGGGACCAGCCGGCAGCGTAGAGGCCGCCGATGATGGAGCCCATGCTGGTGCCGACGATCAGGTCGGGGGCGATGTGCAGTTCCTCCAGCACCCGCAGGACGCCGATGTGGGCTGCGCCTCGCGCGCCGCCCCCGGAGAGCACGAGGACGAGCTTCTCATCCTCAGAGTCAGGCGCTGCTGCCGCCGGCGAGGGGGCCAGGCACCAGCAGATGAGGGCCGAGGCCAGCAGTCGCAGCAGCTTGCTCGGAAGGACGCTTGTTTTCGAAGAGGTCGCCATGGCGTTCACGGCCATGCCGGTTTGGAGCGCGCCACCTGCTCGAGGCTGGAGACCGGTTCTCCGCCATCGTACGTGGTCATCTGGACGGGCGCGCCGGGCAGGGAGGCCGCGAAGAAGAGCTCGTTAATGGTCCCGGGATCGTCCTCGGTCACGCGGTACAGCCATCCTTCCAACCTTCCCAACGCGGTGTCGCGGGTGGTCCACTCGCGGGTGGCGGCGGCAACCGGAAAGAGGGCGTGGTCGTGAAGCTCGTTCCAGGTGGAGCGGGCGGTGACCGGCTCGCCGAGCACTGCACCGTCACCGTCGACCGCGGCGTACTCGATGTCGGCTCCATCCCCGTCGGCGGCAACGACGGTCCAGCGCTCGCGCCGGATCTCGCCGGCGGAGCTCCGCAGGATCGTCACCGTGAAGCCCTCGATCCACTCGTCGCGGATCTGCTCGGCGGTGAAGGGCGTCTCGAGCATCTCGGCAGCCTCACCCTGCGCCTCGAGGTATGCAGGCGCCGTCCTCTCACCCTCATCCACCGTCGCCGGCCGGCCCGCGTCGTCGGGCTGTGCGCTGCACGCTCCCGTTGCGAAGGCCGTGGCGACGACCAGGAGATTCCAAGCTCGCATTGTGGACTCCAGTGTTCTGTGTTCTCTGAACCGGCGGATTGTATCGAAATTCCTTCGGCCGAGCACGTGCGAGAATGCCCGGCCCGGGCCGTCGGTTGTATCTTGGTCGACACTGGGAGGTGACCGATGAGCGAGCGCACGAGCGGCAGCGTCGTCGTCGCCGGGCTGCTGGTGGCTGCAGGTGTTGCGGTGGGAGGCTACTTCGTGGGCCACGGTCTGCTGGCGGCGCGCTCGAGCGACCGCTACGTGACGGTGCGCGGGCTCGCCGAGCGCGAGGTCCCGGCGAACCTGGTGGTGTGGCCGATCACCTACACCGTGACCGCGGACGACCTGAGCACCCTGCAGCGCCGCAGCGACGAGAGCGCGGCCAAGATCGCGGCCTTCCTCGCCGACGGGTTCTCGTCTGGGGAGATCAGCGTCTCGCAGCCGCGGGTCACCGACCGCCAGGCGCAGGGCATGATGGACCAGAGCGGCCGCCTCGAGCGTTTCGTCTCCGAGTCGGCGGTCACCGTGCGCTCCGAGCGTATCGACGCCGTGCGTGCGGCGATGGCGCGCACCGGCGAGCTGGTGGCGCAGGGCGTGGCACTCATCCGTAGCTACGAGACCTCGACCGAGTACTTCTTCACCGCCCTCGAGTCGGTCAAGCCCGAGATGATCCGCGAGGCGACCCGCGACGCGCGAAGCGCGGCGCAACAGTTCGCGGAGGACTCCGGGAGCCGGGTCGGCGGCATCCGCACCGCTCAGCAGGGGTACTTCTCGATCGAGGACCGCGACCGGTTCTCGCCGGAGCACAAGAAGATCAGGGTTGTCACGACGGTGCAGTACTTCCTGGTCGACGACTGATGCGCCGGCCGCCGCGGCGGGGCCCTGCGACGGCACGGACGGAAAACGCGGCAGGAGAATCGAAGTGACCAGAAAGATCCTCGCACTCTGCCTCTTCATTGCCGTCGTTGCCGTGCTGCCGGCCCTCGCGGAGCCACTCGCGGTGCGCGTGGAGGTCGAGGTTCTCGGCCCGGCGTCCGGCGGCGCCAGAGTCGCCGTGACCGTGCAGGTCTCGCCGGAGGACCGGGGACGGATCGGCGCCAATGCCATGTTGCGCATCGAGCTCGACGGCGAGGCGCCCCCGGGACAGAGCCCGATGTGGGCGGTGCGGATGGAGGACGACGGCAGCGCCCGCATCGAGACCGTGTGGCCGTCCGGAGAGCACGAGCTGCAGGTGCGGATCTCGAGCCCTAGCGGCCGCGACAGCGGCCTGTGGGTGGGCGAGGTTCGCATTCCGGACCCCGGGGCGTCGCCGGTCGAGGCTCCCGCACCTTCGGCCGCACCGACACCCACCCCCCGCGGGACGCCGGCCGGACCCCCCGCCGTGGCGCTCGCGCCGGTGCCCGTTGCCGAGCCGCAGGTTGCGACCGCCGATGCCGGAGGGGAACCGCGACCTGGCGAGGCTGCGGCGCCGCCGCCGGCCGCGGCGGACGCGGCGGAGAACGTGCCGCCGGCCCCGGAACCCACGACCGTGGCCGAGGCGGGTCCGGCGCCAGAGGCCGCCGCCCAGCTCGATCCACCGGCTGTGGAGCAGCCCGTTCCTGAGGATAAGGCACCGACTGGTGACGAGCCCACAGCTTTCGGCGTGACGGCTGCCGGAAGCCCGGTGGTCGCTGAAGCACCGCCTGTCGAAGAGGTGGTCGAGCCCATCGTCGAACCGCTGCGCGCCGAGCCGTCCGCCCCGGCAGATGTTCCGCCGGCGTCGGCTCCGGCCGCCCCTGCGCTCCCGCCGCCGGAAGCTGCCGCCGCGGCAGCCGCCGCCTGGGCGGCAGATGCCGATGCCGCGGGCTCGGAGCTGACGGCGGTGGTCCTCGAGGGACGCGAGCCCGCCCGGGGCCTGCGGCCGTCGGATCTGCGGCTGCGCGTGAACGGCGCCGAGGTCTCCATCGAGGCATTGGGCGAGGCCGGCGAAGCGCCGCTGTTCCTCGGCGTCGCCGTCGACGCGGGCCCCGACTCCGGCATCGGCTGGCCCGGAGGCGGCGACCTGGCGCCGCTGATCACACGCGCCCGGGACGGCCTCGGGAAGACCTTCTACGCCGCGTCCGGCGACCCGGTCGGCGGATGGGGGGCGGGGCCTCCCGCCTCTGCCCCCGGCGGCACCGGGGGGGACGTGGCATCGCTCATCGTCGACTCGCTGCGGCGCTTCGACGGGGTGCGGGGACGGCGATTTCTCCTCGTGGTGACGGACGGGCGCAACCAGCCCGACAAGGAGTCGTGGAAGCAGGCGGTCACGGCCGCCGGCGAGGCGGGAACCCCGGTGCTGGTGGTGGCGCTGTGGGACGAAGGCTTCAGCCGGCGCACGCGCAACAACCTGCGCGAGATCGCCGAGGTCTCCGGCGGCAGCCTCTTCCTGGTCCAGGGAGG
>DATIVB010000377.1:0-6971 GCA_035466375.1 Chondromyces sp. | reverse complement strand
GGGTGGAGGCCGGCGGCCACCAGCCCGGCGATGTGCGCGATGTCGGCCATGATCAGGGCGCCCGCCTCGTCGGCGATGGCCCGCAGGCGCGCGAAATCGATGATGCGCGGGTAGGCCGAGGCGCCGCACACGATGAGCTTGGGCCGGTGCTCGAGGGCGAGCTCGGCGAGGCGATCGTAGTCGATGGTCTCGGTCTCGCGGTCGACACCGTAGGCGACGACCTCGAACTCCTTGCCCGAGTAGTTGAGTGGGTGGCCGTGGGTGAGGTGGCCGCCGTGGTTGAGGTCCATGCCGAGCAGGGTGTCGCCGGGCTGCATGACCGCGAGGTAGACCGCCATGTTGGCCTGCGCCCCGGAGTGGGGCTGGACGTTGGCGTGCTCGGCGCCGAAGAGCTGCTTGAGGCGCTCGCGGGCGAGCTCCTCGCCGACGTCGACGAACTCGCAGCCGCCGTAGTACCGCTTGCCCGGGTACCCCTCGGCGTACTTGTTGGTCATCACCGAGCCCATGGCGGCCATCACCGCCGGCGACACGAAGTTCTCCGACGCGATGAGCTCGAGGCCGACTTTCTGGCGCCGGCGCTCGTCGCGGAGCGCCCGCGCGACCTCGGGATCGGCCGCTTCCACCAGCCGGTCGCACACGGCGAAGAACGTTTCTCTCTCGGTCGCGTCAGACATCAGTCCTCCCGCTCGGTCTCGATCCGCTCGGTGCGCCGCTGGTGGCGGCCGCCCTCGAACTCCGTGTCGAGAAAGACGTGCACCACCTGCTCCGCCACGCCGACCCCGGTCACCCGCCCGCCCATGCACAGCACGTTGGCGTCGTTGTGCCGGCGCGCCATCTCGGCGGTGAAGGCGTCGTGGCAGAGCGCCGCCCGCACCCCGGGGTGGCGGTTGGCGGTCATGCTCATGCCGATGCCGGTGCCGCATATGAGGATCCCGCGGTCGGCGTTGCCCGAAGCCACCGTCGCGGCGACACGGTGCGCGAAGTCCGGATAGTCGACCGGGCTCGAATCGGCCGGCCCGAGATCGCGGACCTCGTGGCCCGCACCGCGCAGCAACTCGATCACCCGCGCCTTGAGCTCGAAGCCGGCGTGGTCGGAGGCGATGACGATCACGGTGTTCCTTTCAGGGCTCGCGGTCGGGCGACGGCAGATGCAGCGCGCGGTACTCCTCGAGGGCGAAGCGGTCGCTCATGCCGGCGAGGTGGTCCACGATCAGCCGCGCGAACCCGGCGCACGTATGGTACCGGTCGCCGACGACCCCCGCAATACGCTGGAGCGGCAGCTCGCGCAGGTGGGGCAGCTCGAGCTCCTCGGCGGCCCGCAGCAGAACGTAGTCGGGCAGGATGGCGGGTTCGCGCCAGTAGGCGTCGAAGAGGCCGGTCATCACGCGCCGCGCGCGCCAGTCCTGGCGGCTGACCGGGCCGCGGTTGATGATCCGCGAGTAGATGAATCCCTTCAGCTCCACGAACAGCTGCTCGATCCCGGGGGAGAACCAGACGGTGGTCTGCGAGGCCTCGTGGCAGTGGCGGTTCCAGTCCTCGTGGTCGGAGATCCCGCGCTGTTCGCAGAAGCGCTCGATGCGCGCGGACGAGGCCTCGACCACGTCGTGAACGAAGAGCCGGATGATCCCCCGCACCAGCGAGTTCTGGCGGTCCCACGGACGCTCATCACCGTACGCAGGGCCGGCCGCCTCCCGCACCCGGGCCGCGACCGCGAGCTTTTCCACCGCCTCGAGCCCGACCGCCCCCGCGCGCAGGCCGTCCTCGAGGTCGTGGGTCTGCTGGGCGATCTCGTCGGCCACCGCCACCGCCTGCCCCTCGAGGTGGCAGGACCTCTCGAGGCGGAGGCCCGCACCATCCGGCAGGGGGAATGGGTAGTCCACCTTCCACGACGTGTGCTTGAGGATCGCCTCCCGCACCTGGTCGCTGAGGTTGATGCCGGGTTGCGCGTAGCGCCGCTCGAAGAGGTCGACCACCCGCAGCGACTGGTAGTTGTGCTTGAAGCGCCCGACCTCGTCGACCACCGCGGGGGGCAGTGGCGCTTCGGGATTGACGCCGCGCAGGATCTCGTCGAGCGCGGTCTCGCCGGTGTGGCCGAAGGCGGTGTGGCCGACGTCGTGGCCCATGGCGGAAGCCTCGGCGAGGTCCTCGTTGAGGGCCAGGGCGCGGGCGATGGTCCGCGCCAGTTGCCCCACCTCGAGGGTGTGGGTGAGGCGGGTCCGCGGGTGGTCGCCCACGTGGGGCACGAAGACCTGGGTCTTGTGCTTGAGGCGCCGGAAGGCGCGCGCGTGCAGGATGCGGTCGCGGTCGCGCTGGAAGGCGAGCCGGAGATCGCCGGGGTCGCTCGCCTCCGGGCGCCGCCGGGTCGCCTCCGCCGATCGCACCGCCACGACCGAAAGTCGTCGCATCTCGTCGGCCTCGAGCGCCGCGCGATCACGCACCCACGACGACCTCACCATGCCTCACCTCCGTCCGACCCGGCCAACAGGGAGCCCACCAGGCGCACGCTGCCCGCCGCCAGGACCGGATCCGGCAGCGCCGCCAGCCCCGCAGCCGGGTCGGACGCTGCCCGCGCCCCCGGGAACGCGGCGAGCAGGCGCGCGAGCGGCATCGCGCGCTCGTCGGCGAGCTCGCACACCGCGACCTCGCCCACCACCGGCCGCAGCACGGCCGCCATCGCCTCGACCGGCTTGTCGTCGAGACAGGAGAACAGGAGGTGGTAGCGCTCCCCGAGACCACCGAGGTGCGCGGCGAGAGCCGTCACACCCTCGAGGTTGTGGGCGCAGTCCATCAGCACCTGCCGGCCGCCCAGCCGGTGCCGACTGAGCCGCCCCGGCCACCGCACGCCCTCGACCGCCGCGCGCACCCGGTGCGGTTCGAGCCGGCCAAGCCAGCCGGCCGCCGCCGCCTGGAGGCAGAGGGCGAGCGCGAGCTGGGCGTTGTCGAGCTGGTGGGCGCCGGTCAGGGGAAGGCGCACCGTCGTCCGGCCTCCACTCCAGGAAAGCTCGACCCGGCCGTCGGCGACCGGACGGCACTGCACCAGGGACCCGGCGGACACCGCCGCCGGTGCCGCCAGGGCGTGCAGGATGTCCGCGTCGACGCCGGCGCCGACAACCGGCCAGGCCGCGGCCGCCAGGGCGCGCCCCTTGTCGCCCGCGATCGCCGGCCGGTCGTCGCCCAGCCAGGCGCGGTGGTCAGTGCCGACATTGGTGAGGCCGGCAACGGCGCTCTCGGCCAGCCGCGTCGCGTCCCACGAGCCGCCCATGCCGGCCTCCAGCACCGCGACGTCGACGTCGGCCTCGGCGAAGATCGCGAACGCCGCGGCGGTCAGGGTCTCGAAATAGGTGAGCTCCGGAAAGCCGTCGAGGCGGTCGAGCTGGCGCTCCAGCAGGGCGGGAGCCACCGCCGCGCCGCCGACGCGGATCCGCTCCTCGACCCGAACCAGGTGCGGCGAAGTGTAGAGGCCTGTGCGCAGGGAGTGGGCGCGCAGCACCGCTTCGGTGATGGCGGCGCTCGACCCCTTGCCGTTGGTGCCGACGACGAGGATCGAGGGGAACCGGCGCTGCGGGTCGCCGAGCGCGGCCAGCGCCGCCCGCAGCCGGTCGAGATCGGGCCGGATCCTGCTCGCCCCGCGCCGCTCGAGCTTCAACGGAGCAGCGGCAGGCATCGGGCGAGGGTGCTCTTGAGCTCGGGCCGCGGCACCACCATGTCGAGCATGCCGTGCGCGAGCAGAAACTCGGAGCGCTGGAAGCCCTCCGGAAGTGTCTGCCGGATGGTCTGCTCGATGACCCGTGGCCCTGCGAACCCGATCAGCGCTCCCGGCTCGGCGATGTTGAGATCGCCGAGCATGGCGTAGCTGGCGGTCACCCCGCCGGTCGTGGGGTCGGTCAGGACCGAGATGAAGGGCAGGGCCCTGGCCCGCATCCGGGCGAGCCCGGCGGAGACCTTGCCGAGCTGCATCAGCGACAGGATGCCCTCCTGCATCCGGGCCCCGCCGGAGCACGACACGATGATCAGCGGCAGCTTGCGGTCAACGGCGCGGTCGATGGCCCGGGCCAGCTTCTCGCCCACCGCCGAACCCATGGAGCCGCCCATGAAGCCATACTCCATGGCGGCGACGAGAACAGGTGTTTTGCCGATCTCGCCCTGCGCCACCACGACCGCGTCCGAGCCGCCGTACTTCTTGTTGTAGACCTTGAGGCGTTCGGGATAGGGCTTGGAGTCGACGAAACCGAGCGGGTCGGCGGAACGGATCCTGCCGAAGAGCACTTTGTAGC
Organism: Chondromyces sp.; assembly: GCA_035466375.1. GTDB lineage: Bacteria > Acidobacteriota > Thermoanaerobaculia > Thermoanaerobaculales > Sulfomarinibacteraceae > Sulfomarinibacter. The sequence goes on along the minus strand of DATIVB010000377.1, from coordinate 2,697 downwards.
GACTGTTGTCGAACAGCATCTGCAGGCGGAGCTCGGCGGAGATCCTGAAGTGATACCCGCAGCGCGGGCAGACGTGGAAGTTCCCCGAGACCTCGCTGTGGTAGAGGATCTCGGCGCACCCCAGACATTTGACCCACAGGCCCTGCGGTCCGCGACTGTCTTCGTCCATCGATCTCTCCGTCCTGCGCCGCCGGCGCGATCCTGCGAAACTCATCGGCCCGGGCGGAAAGGTGTCTTCAGATCGGGACGCGCCATGGTCGCTGTCAGCCCTTCTGCCGTCCCGCGAAGAGGCACTCAGCTGTCCGAATCGTCACCGTCGAGATCGTTCGGGATCCCGAGACGCTGGCACGCGGCGTCGTACATCTGGCGGGCCGCTTTCTGGGCGACCTGGAGGTCCGCGATCCGCTCCTTGACGCGGGTGAGCTCTTCCTGGATCTGGCCCTCGATCTCCTGAACCTCGCGCTTCGTCTGCTGCAGCGCCTCCTCGTAGAACTTCTTCTGCGATTCGGTAAGGCCAGCCATGTCTACCCTCCAACCCGGTCTATTCCAACACGAACGGAACCCGGACCGCGACCCACATCCGCACCCTCACCCCGAGCTTGGTCGCCGGCTTGTAGCGCCAGCTCCTGACGGCGTCCTCGGTCGCCTTCTCGAAACCCACCCCCGGGAAGTCGACGGCAATCAGACGAAACTCCTCGACCGAGCCGTCGATTCCCACCAGCGCCTCCGCTTCCACCACCCCTGACTTGCGCAGGCGATGCGCCAGCCGCGGGTACTCGGGACTGGACTGCTGGATCGCGACCGGCGGGACGACCCCGGGGCCGAGCGCCACGATATCACCCTCACGGACCGCCGGCGTCGGCGTCGGGGGCACCGGCGTCGCGGTCGGCGCGAGGCGGGTCGGGGTCGGCGGCACCCTGGTCGGGGTCGAGGTCACGGTCGGCGTGGCGGTCGCGGTCGGGGTCGGGGTCGGCGGGTACGGCGTCGGCGTCGGGAACTCGTCCTCGAGACGCAGCCGCAGGGCCTCCTCCTGCTTCTCGATCTCGGCCGCCGCGACCGCCCGGGCCTGCTCGATCAGCTCCTGCTCGGTGAGCAGCCCGGGGGCCGGCTCCGGACTCGGGGTCTCGGTCGCCACCGGCACTACCACGGGTTCACCGCCTGCCGAACCGGGCCCCGATCCGCCGCGCAGGAGATACCAGCCAGCAGCAGCCGCCGTCGCCACGATCAGGATCGCCAGCACCACCCACAAAAGCCGGGAGCCGCCCGCAGTGACGGCACTGCCGGTATCGTCGAGCTCGGCGGCCAGCGGCGGCGGCGGCACCGGATCGCGGCGGGGGCCGAGCGCCCGTTCGAGCTCGGCATCCGGCGCCGGTACGTCGAGCGGTCTGGACGGCGCGATGGCGGGACCGCGCGGACCCGGTCCCGTCGGCGGGGCGGGTCGGTGCGGCGGCGGCGGTTCGCGCGGCGGGCCGGCGGCGCCCTGCCCGACGGCTTCGCGCGGCGGGCCGGTGCGGGGCGGGTCCTTACGCTGCAGCGCGGCCAGGAAATCGGCGATGGCCGTATGGTCAGCGGTCCACTCCCGGCTCCGCATGACCTGCTCGATGTCCCGCTGGAGCTCGAACGCGGACTGGTAGCGGTCATCGCGATCCGCCTGCAGCGCCTGAAAGACGATGCGGTCGATTTCCGGACCGACCTCCGGATTGTGTGAGGAAGGAGCAGCGATGATGGGGTCGCGGACCTGCTCGAGGACCGACAGCTCCGAGTCGCCCGCGAACGCCTTCTTCGAGGTCAGCATCTCGTACAGCACGAGTCCGAGCGAGAAGATGTCGGACCGGTGGTCGATGCTCTTGCCCCATGCCTGCTCGGGGGACATGTACTGCAGCTTGCCCTTGAGCGCCCCGGCGCGGGTCTGGGAAGCCTTCGACGCCGCCTTCGCGATGCCGAAGTCGCAGAGCTTCACGTCGCCCTGGTACGAGATGAGGACGTTCTGAGGGGACACGTCGCGATGCACCAGGCCGAGATCGCGGTTTTCGAAGTCCCGCTTCTTGTGCGCGTAGTCGAGCGCCGAGGCGAGCAGGACGGTGATGTGGAGGGCGAGCGGGATCGGCATGCGGATGCCGCGCTCCTGACATTCCGCCAGGATCGAGCGCAGGTCGCGGCCCTCGATGAACTCCATGGCGATGTAGTGCGAACGGTCGACCTTGCCGAGATCGTAGATGTGGATGATGTTGTTGTGGTTGAGCTGTGCCGCGAGCTTGGCCTCGTCGATGAACATGCGCACGAACTCGTCGCTGTCCGTCAGGTTCGACAGGATCCTCTTGATGGCGACGGTCTTCTGAAAGCCCTCCATGCCCATCATCCGCGCCTTGTAGACCTCGGCCATGCCGCCGGTGGCGATGTGCTCCTCGAGCACGTACTGTCCGAAGCGGCTGCCGCGGACGGACGCAGCCCGGGCGGACGGTGCGGCGGGTGAGGGCCTCGATGGCGGCGGGGCGCTCACGGCCGGGGTCCCGGTCGCGGGCGGGGAAGATGGCGCCTTCGGCACCTTCTCCGGCGGCCGCACCCGGGGGGGAGGCGAACCCGCCGCGGGTGGCGTCGCGGGCGACGCGACCCTGGCCGCGGGCGGCGGTTCGGGCGCTTGGGCGGCGGGTTGTCGGCCGGCGGCCGGCGGCCCCGAGGGCGCCGGCTTCGGGCGGG
>DATIVB010000376.1:0-3760 GCA_035466375.1 Chondromyces sp. | reverse complement strand
CTACGACGTGGCCGCCGACGGCAAGCGCTTCGTCATGTTCCAGGGCAGCACCGAGGGTGCACTGGCCACCGAGGCCAAGGTGGTGCTGGGCTGGTTCGAGGAGCTCCGCCGCCTCGCCGAAGCCGGCGCCCGGTGATGAGGCCGCGGCGGAGCCGATGGCCGCTCGGCCCTGGAGATGCCGTTCAGCGACCGCGACGACACCACGGACGGCCAGCGGTTCGTGGCCTGCCGGGCGAGCTGCGCGGGGCCGGCCTGTCGTCGGTCAATCTCGTCACCGGCTGGTTCCGGGAGTTCGAGTGATGCGAGTCCTGACGATGGCTGCGATGGTCTGGCTGGCGGGCCAGGCGCTTGCGGCCGATCCCTCCGCCGGGACGGCCGCGGACGCGGCGGTTCGCGCCGCCGACCGGATACTCGCCCAGTCGGGAGCGCGGACGGTCATGGTGGCGTTGGGCGACGAGGTGCTTGCCGAAGTCGCCTCGTCGGGCGCGGACGTAGACCGTCCGACCAACATCAAGTCGGCTTCCAAAAGCATCATCGGCGCCCTGGTGGGCATCGCCATCGACGACGGCCTGCTGCAGGGTGTGGACCAGCCCCTGGCGGAGGTGCTTCCGGCCACCGTGGTGGAGGCGGCCCCCGACGTGGCGCGGCGCCTCCGCGTGGAGCACCTGCTGACGATGACCGCGGGCCTTTCGAGCACCAGCTTCGAGAACTACGGTGCGTGGGTGGAAACCGACAACTGGCTGCGGTCCGCTCTCGCGCGCGAGTGGGTGACGGCCCCCGGCGAGCGCTTCATCTACAGCACCGGGAATGTGCACCTCCTGGGCGCCGCAGTCGCCGAGGCCGCGGACCTTCCGCTGCCGGAGTACGCGGACCGGGTCCTCTTCGGTCCACTGGGCATCACCGCCACTTGGGACCGCGACCCACAGGGCCGCGCCTTCGCCGGCAACAACCTCGGCATGTCGACCCGGGGCCTGCTGCGCTTCGGCCAGCTGATGGCTGCAGGTGGCGTTTGGCAGGGCCGGCAGCTCGTGCCGCGTGAGTGGATCGAGGCCTCGACCCGGCGGCACTCGGAAGGACTGCCCGACCGCTACGGCTCCTACGGCTACCTGTGGTGGCTGCCGGAAGGCGAACCGAAACTGTGGTTGGCGGCCGGCTACGGCGGCCAGCTCCTGGTGGTGGCCCCGGAGACGCGGGTCGTAGTCGCCGTGACCTCGACGCTCGAGTCGAAGGGTGCGGCGTGGGACCAGCGGGTGCTCGAGGAGGTTCGCGAGCTGGCCCGTTCGGCGACGCAGAACCCGGACAGCTGAGTCCGCGCTCGAGCCCACTGCGGGTTTCCCCCTCGTACCGGGCGTCGATCTCCGGTTCAGGGGGACGGGATCGAAGCGACCCTCTGGGCCGGCTCCGCCCGGACACCGAGCTTGACCATCTGCGCCTCGGTGAGCGGGCTCGCGAACAGCATCTGCGAGCCGTGTGCCTGGTTCGTGCCGATGGGTGACCAGGTTCCCGAGGCGGGGCCCGGCGCCGATTTCGGGTCGCCGTCGAAGGTCATGAACTCCATACGGATGGCCTGCCTGTAGTCGGGCGGCATCGGTACGACGCCGCGCAGCCACTCCAGGGCCCCCCGCTCGGCGTCCCAGGTGACGAGCGGAATGGTGCCCGTGTCCCGGTAGCCGGCGGCGGCGGCGTTCGAGGGCTCGCCCTGGTTGAGGTGGCACTCGCCGCAGCGGCGCCCCTGTTTCACGGTCGCGTGCGGGGTGTAGGGCGCGAAGGCGACGAACGCGGTTCCGCGGTAGGTCAGGGACTGGAAGGTCGCGGCGTGGACCGTGTCGTCCTTGGTCCGGTTGACCAGCAGTACGAAGCCGGTGAGCGGCCGCATCGCTCGTCTGACGCCGGCCTCCACCTGGCTCTCGAAGTGGCAGTTGTAGCAGGTGACGACGGTGCTCGAGTGGCAGGCCGTGCAGTGGAGGGCGCCGTCGTGGGGATCGTGGGCGGCATGTGATTCCGGCAGCTTGGAGGAAGGGTGGCAGCCACCACAGTCGGCCTTGATCGCTCCGCGCTCGAGCATGGAACCATACGAGGTGCCGTCGCCGTGAACGTCTTCGGACCCATGGCAGTCCCAGCAGACCATGCCGGCATCCCGGTGAACGTCCGGCAGCGCGAGGCGCCCGGCCTCCGCCGCCTGCCGGCCGTGACAGCCGAGACAGCGGTCCTGGCTGACGGCGTGGTCGGCCGTGGCATGACAGTCGGCGCAGCTCGCGCCGGGGTACGGCTCGGCGTAGCTGGCGCCGTCCGCATCACTGGCGCCGTGACACTGGGTGCACCCCAGGGTGCCGATCTCGACCCCCGTCAACTTCTCGAACCCACCGTTGGCGGCGCTGTACCAGTGGGCCTTGCCGGGCCGGGTGGCGTGCAGGCTGGTCGGGAAGGTCTCGACGGGGTCGCCTGCCTGGGCCAGGAAAGCGGATGCGATACAGCAGGCGACGATGGAAAGGCGAGCGATCATGAGATCTCCTCCATCATTCAAGATCCTGTATCGAGCCTACCACCCGCCGTCTGGAATCGCACACGGCTTCGAGCTAATATCCGTGCGCTGGCGCCGTCTCCCCATGGAGGTGTACTCCGTCGGCGGGTGAGGAGGGGTCATGAGGAAGCTGCAGCGCGTTGCCCAGGTCCTGCTGTCGATATTGGTCGTCGGGGCGGCTCCCGCTGTGGCTCAGACCCTGGAAGCCGCTTCTCCAGACGAACGGATCGACGTCCTCCTGCAGAGCTACCACGAGCTCGAGCAGTTCGACGGCGCGGCCCTCGTCGCGCGAGACGGCGTCGTGCTCCTTGACAGAGGGTACGGGCTGGCGAGCCGCGAGTTCGCCGTGCCCAACGGCGGCGACATTCGCTATCGTCTGGCGTCTATCAGCAAGACGTTCACCGCGGTCCTCGTGATGCAGCTGGTGGACGAGGGTCGTCTCTCGCTCGACGCCCCGCTGAGCGAGCTCCTGCCCGGCTATCGCGCCGACACCGGGTCACGGGTCCGTCTGCGCCACCTGCTCGGCCACAGCTCGGGGATCCCCGACTACTTCCGGGTTGCGGGGGGGTGGGCGGCGTTCGCCGCGCGGGTGGATACCGAATCGCCTGCGAAGCCCGGCTTCGCCGCTGAGCTGTGCAGTGGCGATCTCGAGTTCGATCCCGGGACGCAGTGGAGCTACAGCAACTGCGGCTACTTCCTCCTCGGCATGATCATCGAGCGGATCACCGGCGAACCGTTTGACCGGGTGCTGCAGGCCCGCATTTTCGATGCCGCCGGAATGCACGACAGCGGCGACGAGGGCGCCGATCCGCTGGCGGTGATCGAACGACTTGCGAGCTCGTACATCCGCACGCCCGACGGCGTGCGACGCCAGGGCTACTGGAACATGGCCACCGCGTTCGCGGCCGGCTCCCTGTATGCGACGCCCCGCGACCTGATGCGTTACGACCGTGCGCTGGCCGACGAAACGCTGCTGTCGGCGGGGGCGCGGCAGCAGATGTTCACCCTGGGCGTCGGCGGTTGGGGTCTCGGCTGGGAGATGCGCGAAGCCCCGATCGGACCGGACGGCGCCGTCCGTCGCGTCGCCACCCACGAGGGCTTTCTGTTCGGCAGCCATACCCGCATCTACCGGGTGCTCGACGACGACCTGCTGGTGGTGCTGCTGTCCAACGCCGGCGACGCGCCACTCGAACTCATGGCGGCCGGCGTCTTCGACGTTCTGTACGGTCGCCAGCCGGT
>DATIVB010000375.1:0-6305 GCA_035466375.1 Chondromyces sp. | reverse complement strand
ATCGCCAATGCCGGCAACGCGGTCCTCGCCGTCAACGCTTTCAACTGGCTCGGAGCGCGCGAGGAGCTGCTCGGCATCCCGCCCCGCGACGTCGAGCAGGTGAGCCTCTTCCTGAGCGGGCCGCAGATGCGGAACATTCTGCTGCTGGTTCTGTTGGTGATGCCCGGCGCGGCGATCCTGGCGGGAATCTTAGTTTGGCGCCGGCGTCGACACTGACGCCGACCAAATGAGGAATGAGGAATGAGGAATGAGGAATGCCGCCCACCCCACGATGATGTCGAGCCCACTGGGGGCGGTGGATGGGAATTCCTCATTCCTAACTCGTAATTCCTCATTCGGCATGAGGAGAGCTTCGTGAAAAGCAAGAATCTCGTCATCCTGGCGGCGATTGTGCTCGCCCTTGGCGCCTACATCTTCCTCTTCGAACGGCACCGGCCGAGCTCGGAGGAGGCGCGCGACGCGGCCGACCGGGTGCTGCGCGATTTCGACCGCGACCGGGTCACCGGCCTGCTCGTCGAGCGCGACGGTGAGCGGCTGCGGCTCGAGAAAGCGAACGGCTCCTGGCGGATCGCCGAGCCGATCGAGTTCCCGGCCGACGAGTCGACCGTGAGCTCGACGTTGGGCTCCCTCGCCAACCTCGACGCCGACCGGCGGCTGCCGCTCGCCGAGGTCTCGCTCGCGGACTACGGCCTCGAGCCCCCCACCGCCACCGTCACCCTGCACATGGACGACGGGTCGGAGGTCTCCGTGGCCGTCGGCTCGGAGATGCCCCTCGGCTCCCGTCGTGCGCTCCGGGTGGCGGGCGCCGACGAGCTCGTGATCGCGCCGGGTTGGTTCGCCGCCGACCTCGAGCGCGATCTCGACGTCTGGCGCTCGCGCGATGTGGTCGACCTGCGCGCCGACCAGGTGGCCTCGATCGACATTCAGGCGGGGGAGGACAGCATCCGCGCGGTCCGAATCGGCGAGCGCTGGCAGCTTCTGAACCCGCTCGAGGACCTCGCGGACCGCGATCACCTGCAGGCCCTGGTGTCCGACCTCGGCGCGCTGCGCATCGAGGAGTTCCTAAACGACGCGGCGGACCCCGCCGCGCTCGGCCTCGATCAACCGGAGTACAAGCTCGTCATCGTGCGCTCGGACGGCGGCGAGCCCGTCCGCCTGGACCTCGGCGCGACCCGCGACGGCGAGGGCGGCGCCGAGGTGGCCGTGCGGCGCGGCGGCGGCGAGTACTTCTGGGCGGCGGACCGGGTGCGCACCAGGCTCGCCAAGGCGCCGGTGCTGTGGCGGTCGAAGAAGGTGTGGCCATTCGACACCTGGGACGTCGAGGGCCTGCGGCTGCGCACTGCGGACGAGGCCGTCGAGCTCGAGAAGAGAGACTTCCAGTGGCGCTTCGCGGCGGACGGTGCCGAGGCCGATCAGGGACGGGTGAGCGACCGGCTGACGGGGCTGGCCGGCCTCGAGGCCACCGACTACGATCTCATGGCGCCGCTGACCGCCGAGCTGGGCCGCGCCGAGGTCGTGCTCGGCACTTCCGAGGAGGGCAGCGACGCCGAGACCGTGACGTTCACTTTCTACGAGCCCCTCGAGGAGGGCGGTCGGGCCATGGTCCGGGTCTCGGACCGCGAGACCCTCATGGGGGTGGACGCGGCGGACGCGCGGAGGATCGTCGGCGAGCTCGGAGACCTCCGGCCGGCGCCAGCAGAAGAATCCGCCGAGACCGTCGAATAACGGCTACAATCGGCGCCGATGCAGAACCGGCAACCCGTGCCAACAGACGGCTGCTGCGCCCCGCCCGTCTCGTCACCGAAAAGGGTGCGACATGTCGGTTGACTGGCGGCAGCAGTTCGAAAACCTGAGACGGCGCCGTCCCGATCTCGCCGACCGCGTCTGCCGACGGCTCCTGATGGACCTCCAGCGCCAGGGGTTGGTGGACCTCGATGCCCTCGACGATCTGGCGGTGGCCCTCAAGCTCGGCGGCTCGCGCCCGGACCACGACCCCAACCGCCCGAAGCCGCAGCTCTCCAGCGAGTCGCGCCAGTCGCTGTACGACTTCGCCCTCGAGTACTCCGAACGCCACCTGCCGCCGGACAAGATCTCGGCCACCATCCTGCAGGTCGAAAAGAGGATGCTGGCGCACGAGAGCGCGCGCCTCGCCGAGGACCCCGACACGCCGCTCGACATGCTGCGCGCGAAGATCCACGAGTTCCTGAACTTCGCGCCGGGCGAGGTGGTGGCCCCGCGCGAGGACGTGATCGGCACCCGCGCGGCGCTGGTCCGCCGGCTGCTCACCGATCAGCTGGACTTCATCTCGGTCGCGAAGCGGTTCATCCGGGTGCGCGAGTTCGCGGCCGTGCTCGATCACATGATCCCGACCGACGGGCGCTACGGACGGCTCGGCGGCAAGTCGGCGGGACTGATCCTGGCCGATGCCATCCTGCGCCGGGCGCAGCGCCGCGGCCGCTTCGCCGGCGAGTACCAGGTGCCGACCTCCTACTTCCTGCCTTCGAACGGCATCCTCGAGTTCATCGAGTACAACGACCTCGACGAGCTCATCAACGTCAAGTACAAGAGCCCCGAGGAAATCCGCAACGAGTATCCGCTGGTGGAGCGGCTCTTCAAGAGCGGCGCCTTCCCACCCACCATCCATCGCGGGCTCGGCGAGATGCTCGACACGGTGGGCGAGGTGCCGCTGGTGGTGCGTTCGTCGAGCCTCCTCGAGGACCGCATCGGCCACGCCTTCTCGGGTAAGTACAAGAGCCTTTTCATCCCCAACCGCGGCCCGCTCGAGCAGCGGCTGGCCGCGCTCGAGGACGCCATCGCCGAGGTCTACGCCTCGATCTTCCACCCCGACCCGATCGAGTACCGCCGCGAGCGCGGCCTGATCGACTTCCAGGAGCAGATGGGCATCCTCATCCAGGAAGTGGTTGGGCGCGAGGGCGGCGGCATGTTGTTTCCGGTCTTCGCGGGCGTCGCCTTCTCGCGTTGCGAGATGCGGTGGTCGCCGCGCATCCGGCACACCGACGGCATGGCCCGGCTGGTGCTCGGCCTCGGCACCCGCGCCGTCGACCGCACGGTCGCCGACTACCCGGTGCTGGTGGCTCTCGAGCAGCCCGCGCTGCGCACCGTGCAGGAGCCCGCCGAGGTCTACCGCTACTCGCAGCACGACGTCGACGTGATCGACCTCCGCGACAGCCGCTTCGAGTCGCTGCCGCTCAGCACCTTCATGAGCCGGGTCGGGCGCGGCATCCCGCAGATGAACCGTATCTTCTCGATCTTCCGCGACCGCCAGATCCTGCCCATGGTGGGCCTGCTGGCGCAGCTCGACCCCGGCGAGCTGGTGGTGACCTTCGACGGGCTGCTGCGTTCGGGCTTCCCGCGCGAGCTCAAGGCGATGCTCGACCTGCTCGAGAACGGCCTGGGCGAGCCCGTCGACGTCGAGTTCGCCCACGACGGCGAGGCCTTGTACATGCTGCAGTGCCGCGCGCTGAGCCGCGGGGCGATGGTGCGGCGGGTGGAGATCCCCGAGGTGGCGCCCGAGCAGAAGGTCTTCTCGGCCGACCGCTACGTCCAGATGGGACAGGTCCGCGACCTCGAGTACGTGGTTCTCGTCGATCCGCGCGACTACGAGAGCCTCGAGACCCGGGAGGCCATGCTGCGCGTCGCACGCACCGTCGGCACGGTCAACAAAGTACTGCCCCCGCAGCGCTTCATCCTCATGGGGCCCGGCCGCTGGGGCAGCCGCGGCGACATCCGGCTCGGCGTCGCCGTGACCTATGCCGACATCAGCCGCACCGCGGTGCTGGTCGAGATCGCGCGCAAGAAGGGCTCCTACCTGCCCGACGTCTCGTTCGGGACCCACTTCTTCAACGACCTGGTGGAGTCCGGCATCCACTACCTGCCGCTCTACCCGGACGACCCCGGGGTGGCGTGGAACGAGGACTTCCTCGAGCGCTCGCCCAACTGCCTCGCGGAGGTGGCGCCGGAGTTCGCCGACATGGAAGGGGTGGTGCGGGTGATCCGCGTCGCCGACGTCGCCGACGGCCGCCACCTGCAGCTCGTCATGGACGCCGAGACCGACAGGGCGCTGGCGTACCTGGCGGACCCGCAGGGATACCACTGACGGCGAACAGCCGGAACGCAGAAGCAAAAATTAGGAATTAGGAATGAGGAATTAGGAATGCCACCCACCCACCCAATCATGGGGGGGCGGAGGGGAATTCCTAATTCCTCATTCCTAATTCCTAATTCGAGAGGCTATGCCTCTCGCACCCACCGCACCAGCTCCTTGAGCTTGGGCTTGGAGCCGTGCATGAGGATCCCCACCCGGTAGATCTTGGCCACCACCCAGGTGCAGCCGAGAATCGCGGCCACCATCAGCACCACCGAGGCCGCGAGCTGAACCGCGGGCACCGTGGTCAGGGTCATGCGCAGGAACATCAGCATCGGGGTGAAGAATGGCACCAGCGACAGCACCACCGACAGGGTGCCGTCGGGCTGGTTGAGGATCTGCATCATCAGCACGAGCGGGATGATCAGGAACATGGTCACCGCGCCCTGGAAGTTCTGCGCCTCCTGCTCGGTGTCGAAGGCGGCGCCGATGCCGGCGTAGAGGGTGCCGTAGAGCAGGAAGCCGAGCACGAAGTAGACGACGAAGAAGAAGAGCAGCTGGGCCGGGACGGCGGGGAGCTCGACACCGCTGATGCCGACGGCGGCCACCGCCCCGGGCGCCGACACGGCCGCCATCAGCGCCGCCCAGATCACGAACTGGGTCAGTCCGACGGCGCCGATGCCGAGGATCTTGCCGAGCATCAGCTCGAAGGGTTTGACGGTCGAGATCAAGACCTCGACCACGTGCGAGCTCTTCTCCTCGAGAACCCCGCGCATGACGTAGATCCCGTACATCAGGACCGTCACGTAGATGATCATCATGAAGACGTAGGCGAGGATGAAGCTCTGCCCCTGGTCCGAGGTCTCCTCGCCGCCCTTGCCGAGCTTGAGGGTGTTCAGCCCGGGCCGGCGGGTCAGCTCGCGCACCGCCTCGGGATCGAGGCCGGCGCCGGTGAGTCGGTCCGCGACCGTGACGTTGTTGACCGAGCGTTCGAGCACGCTGATGAGCTTGAAGGCCGAGACGTTCGGGGCCACGTACTCGGGCGTACCCTCGTCGGGGAGCGTCGCCGGCAGCACCAGGACGCCGTCGAAGTCCTTGGCCCGGACCTCCTCCTTGAGGCGGTCGCGCGCGGCTTCGAGGTCCGGGACCGGGTCCCGGCGGACCATCGTGACCACCAGCTTCTCGTCCTCCCCGGCGAGCATGCGTTCGACCTCCTCGGCGACCGGTTCGAAGAAGCGGCCCGAGGCATCGAGGACGGCGACCCGGAACTCGCCGCCGCCGCGGGCGGCGAGCCAGGCGGGCAGGATCATCACCGCGCCGAGAAAGACCGGTACCAGCAGCGTCGAGATCCAGAAGGCCTTGGTCCGGACGCGCTCCAGGTACTCGCGGCGGATGACGGCGAGAATTCTATGCAGCATGGACGCGGTCCTCCTCGACGGCGCGGATGAAGATGTTCTCGAGGTCGGGCACGAAGCGGGTGAAGCTCTCCACCCGGCCGTGGTCCACCAGGGCCCGCAGCAGCTCGCGCGGTTCGTGGCCGTCGGCGAGCTCGAGCAACCATTCGGCGCCGAGGGGGTGGACCGCCGCCACTCCCGGCAGGGTCCCGAGCTCGGCCTCGCCGAGATCGGAGCGGACGCGCCAGGTGTTGCCGCCGTAGTCGTTGCGGATGCGCTCCAGCGGGCCGTAGAGGATCGGGCGCGCGCGGTTGATGAGGCAGATGTCGGAGCACAGCTCGTCGACCTGCGGCAGCACGTGGGTCGAGAGCACGATGGTCACGCCCTCGTCGGCCATCTGCCGCATCAGGTCCTTGAGCTGGCGGGTGTTGATCGGGTCGAGGCCCGAGAACGGTTCGTCGAGGATCAGCAGCGGCGGCCGGTGCAGGATGGTGCCGATGACCTGGATCTTCTGCTGCATGCCCTTGGAGAGGTCCTCGACCTTGTGGGTCGCCCACTCGGCGAGGCCGAACTTCTCGAGCCAGGCCCCGGCCCGCTTCTTCGCCTCTCCGGGGCGCAGGCCGCGGATGGTGCCGAGGTAGACGAGGTGCTCGAGCACCTTCATTTTCTTGTACAGGCCGCGCTCCTCCGGCAGGTAGCCGATGATCCGCCGCCGGTCGTCGTCCACCGGCAGCCCGTCGAGCAGGACGGAGCCCGAGTCGGCCGAGATGATGCGCATGATCATTCGGATGGTGGTGGTCTTGCCG
>DATIVB010000374.1:0-4011 GCA_035466375.1 Chondromyces sp. | reverse complement strand
GCGTGATCGGGTCAACAGTGATCATTCTGGCCATCAGGACCCCCTTCTAGTGAGCCGTCCCGGCGGCGGGATGGCCGGCCAGGATCGGGTAGCGTTTGACGATCAGGATGTAGAGGAAGACCTCGAATGCGATCACGCCGAAAGTGATCAGGAGCTCGAGCGTGGTCGGGAAGTAGGACCAGTTGGGGCCGGGGTTGAAGGCGACGATGTAGGCGTCGAAGCGGTACATCGCCCCCGCCAGCATGATGAACATCGAGGCCCGCAGCATGGTCTTGAAGTCTGCGCGGCTCTTGGCCCGCAGGAGCATCACCACCGGGATCACGAACAGCGCGGTCTCGATCCAGAACACGACGCTGTAGAACCCGGAGGTGAACATCATCCCGAACTTGCCGCTGAATATCAGGTCGATGAAGCGGATCGCCAGGAAGAGCACCAGGGTTGTGAGCACCGCGCCCGTCAGCGAGGTCAACATGGAGTCGTGGCGTGGGCGCTTGAAGACCGCGCTCGAGACCCCCGACTCCCACACCACCACGGCATAGCCCATGCCCACGCACGAGACGAGGAACAGCAGGGGGATCCAGGCGGTGAACCACAGCGGGTGCAGCTTGTGACCGGCGAGCAGCATGACCGTGCCGAGCGACGACTGGTGCATGGTAGGCAGCAGCAGTCCGAGGGCGATGATCCAGATCATCGCCTTGCTGTAGAACTTGAGCCCGGCTTCCGAAAACTTGATCAGGGCGGAGTTCTTCGAGTTGGCCTTCCACTTCTCGAGGAAGGCCGGGCCGAGCTCGATCCACAGCACGCCGACGTAGGCCATGACGCACAGCGCGACCTCGAGCAGGGCCGAGTTCCAGTTGTAGCTCCCCATGTCCGGAAAGCCGCCGAGCGGGATCCGCCAGATCCCCCACCAGCGGCCGACGTCAATGATGATCGCCAGCGCCGCCATCGTGTAGCCGAGAGCGCTGGTCAGAATCGCCGGACGCACTATGGGGTGGTACTTCCCCTTGTTGAAGACGTAGGCGAGGATCGCGATCGCGTAGCCGCCGCACGCCAGCGCGGTGCCGGTGACGACGTCGAACGCGATCCAGATGCCCCACGGGTAGCCGTCGGTGAGGCCGGACACGGTGCCGATGCCGGTCAGGAAACGATACAGGAGGATCAGCACCCAGAGCCCCAGGAAGATCACCAGGAACCTGGTGAACCTGCCGGTGATGATGGGCCCGCCGACGGGTTGCGCTTGTTGGCTACTCATCGGAATCCTCCTTCTGCGAGGCCCGGCGGTTGCGCCACAGCACGGCGCCGAGCACCGCGTACAGCGCCACCGGGGCGATGAAGCCCCTGTAGATGCCGTGCTGGATGGAGCGCGCCAGCACGCCGACACCCTCGTCGCCGAGCTCGGGCAGGCCGAGCTTCTCGAACTCGACGTCGGCCAGATACAGTACCTGGGTGCCGCCGCCGTCGTGCTCGCCGAAGATCTTCGGCTCGCCCATGGGATAGTAGCGCTCGGGATGCTCCGCGATGCGCTGCTTGGCGTCCGCGAGCAGGTCCTCGTACTTGCCGAAGATCACCGCGTCGACCGGGCAGGCCTGACAGCATCCCGGCTCCGTCCCTTCCTTGTACTCGCCGGTCTGCGGATCGACGATGATGTGGTGGCACAGCTCGCACTTGACGAGCAGCGGCACCGCGGTGTCCCACTGAAACTTCGGGATGTTGTAGGGGCACGCCACCTGGCAGTAGCGGCAGCCGATGCAGCGGTCCGGGTCCCAGGTGACGATCCCCAGCTCGCGCTTCTTGTAGGCGCCGATCATGCACGCGTTGACGCAGCCGGGGTCGATGCAGTGCATGCACTGCTGCTTCATGTAGGACTGCTCGCCGTCGATCTCGTAGCGCTTGATGATGTTCTTGGTGGAGCCGTCGAGGTCCGGCGGCGGGTCGTAGAGGTTTCCGGGGAGGTTGTTGGCCGCCTTGCAGGCCGTCACACACGCCTCGCAGCCGATGCAGCGGGTCGCGTCGTACAGCATGCCGTAGGCGTTGGCGGGAACGGCCGGCCGCGTCGAAGCCGCAGAGGGCTTCGCGGTCATGGCCGCCGCGCCGGCGCCCGCCGCGGCTGCTCCTTTCAGCAGAGTTCGTCGGTCCATGGTCATGACGACCCCTCCTCGCTCCCCCCTTCCGCGACCTTCTTCGACGCCATCAGGCCGGCGCCGATGACCGCGCCGCCGACAAGGCCGGCGACACCGGCCGCCGCCGCGCCGGCACTCGACCGGTGGTCGGGGAAGATCGGCGGAACGGCGCCCTCGGGCAGGGCCGATTCCTGGTGCAGCGGCTTGTGGAAGCCGACCCCCTTCTCGGTGCAGCCGAAGCACGGGTGGCCGACGCCGATGGGCCACGCGTCGGGGATCTCGCCGAAGTGCAGGACCGAGCACGGCGCGTGGGTCTCGGGGCCCTTGCAGCCGAGTGCGAAGAGGCAGTATCCGAGCCGGTGGCCCTCGTCGCCGTACTGGCGCGCGAAGCGTCCGGCGTCAAAGTGCGCTCGCCGCGGGCAGTGCTCGTGAATCGTGCGGCCGTATGCGACGAGAGGCCGGTTCTTGTCGTCGAGCTCCGGCAGGGTGCCGAAACTCACGTACTGCAGCGCGGTGCCCAGGAAGGTGTAGGGGTTCGCCGGACAGCCGGGCAGATTGACCACGGTCTTGCCCTCGAGAATCTCGTGTGCGCCGACGGCGCCGGTGGGGTTGGGGTCGGCGGACGGGATGCCTCCCCACGAGGCGCACGAGCCGATGGCGATGATCGCCCCGGCCTTTTCGCCCACCTCGTTGAGAATGTCGATTGCCGTGCGGCCGGCGATCTTGCAGTAAATGCCGTCGTCCTTCGTCGGGATCGCCCCCTCTACCACACAGATATAGCTGCCGGCGTGTTGCTCCATCGCCGAGTGCAGGGCGTCTTCGACCTGGTAGCCGGCGGCCGCCGCCAGGGTCTCGCAGTAGTCCAGCGAGATGAGGTCGAGGATCAGCTCCGCGAGGCCCGGGTGGGTTGTGCGGAGCAGCGACTCCGTGCACCCCGTGCACTCCTGGAAGTGGAGCCAGATCACCGATGGTTTGAGGCCTGCGGCCGCCGCTTCCGCCCACTTGACTCCGACCGATGCGGGGAGCCCGACAGCGGCAGCGGCCATCATGCACGCCTTCACGAAGTCCCTTCGGTCCACACCGTCCCCAGCGGGGGAACCGAGGGGCACACTGAACCTGTCATCCCTCCAACCCATCATGGCCTCCTTTGAAAATCTGCCATTCGACAATGAAAACGCGACCCGGCTTTGGACCGGACAACACTACGAACGTCCACACGCCATTGTCAATACGGACGACTGAATTTCATCCGATTCTCAAGTTCCGCCACTTTTGTGAATGCGATTCAATTGCATTTTATGGAGGCGTCGGCGGTCGAGCTTCCCCTTCGAGCCGTGCGCTCATGTTCGTGATCCGGTCCTTCATGACCGAAAACCGCACACGAAGTGCCGAATATTGAAACGGCGCACCGCGGCAGCGGCGGAGGCTTCGCACGTCGTGGATGCCGCCCGTGAATCCGACGCCGGGAGCCCACCGTCGAGATTGAGTTGCCGAATGTTTTCCGGGTGCCCCACCGAGGGCCCTGGTCGGCCGCTCTCCGTCAGCGCGTGCGGCCCCCGAACGGCGTCGTCTCGGGGGTCTCCCGACCGGCCCGCCGTTGCTCCGCACTGCGCAGAATCTCCTGCGCCACGACCAGCACCAGCAGATGGTCCTCGCAGTTGAGGATCTGCAGCTGGTCGCCGGCGCAGCCGGTGAGCCCGAAGATGCCGACCCGCGGTTTGCCGCCGTCCCGAGACATGGGTACCCTCAGTGGTAGATCAGCTCCGGAAGGTTGATGGCGTCCCAGTACGAGAAGACCGGCCCGTGGAGACAGGTGAAGGTGTAGCCGACCGCGCAGTGGCCGCACTTGCCGATGCCGCACTCCATGCGCCGCTCGAGGCTGAGGTAGATG
>DATIVB010000373.1:0-5810 GCA_035466375.1 Chondromyces sp. | reverse complement strand
ATCGAGGACACCACCTCGGACTACGACCGCGAGAAGCTCCAGGAGCGCCTGGCCAAGCTGGTCGGCGGCGTGGCGCAGATCAAGGTCGGCGCCGCCACCGAGACCGAGATGAAGGAGAAGAAGGCGCGCGTCGAGGACGCGCTGCACGCCACCAAGGCGGCCGTCGAGGAGGGTATCGTGCCCGGCGGCGGTGTCGCCCTGCTGCGCGCCATGAAGGATGTCGAGAAGCTGGTCAACGACACCTCCGGCGACGTGCAGACCGGCGTCAAGATCCTTCTGCGCGCCCTCGAGGAGCCGACCCGTCAGATCATCCTGAACACCGGCCTCGACGAGGCCGCGGTGATCGTCCGCGAGGTCCGCGCCAAGGGCAAGAACATGGGCTACGACGCCGCCGTGGGTGAGATCACCGACATGATCGCAGCCGGTATCATCGACCCCGCCAAGGTGACCAAGAACGCCCTTCTCAACGCCTCCTCCATCGCCGGCCTGCTCCTCACCACCGAGGCGCTGGTGTGCGAGATTCCCGAGGACAAGAAGGAGCCCGCACTGCCGGGCGGCGGCATGGGCGACATGGGCGGCATGTACTGAGCGCCGACCCGAAATCGACAACCCACGACCCGGGCCGCAAGGCCCGGGTTTTTCTTTTTCCGATCCCGATCCCGATCCCGATCCCGTTCCCGATCCCGGATTCAACCGTTGCACGTTGGCACGTTTCATCCCCACCCAGCCCGATATCCGGGACGCGCCGCCACCTTCAGGATTCGGCGGGGCCATCGGCCTTGTGGGCAGCCGTCCCGGCTACCGGGTGGGCGGGCGGAACGTGCGAACGTTCGAACGTGAAACGTGCAAACGGACTTCCGGGATCGGGATCGGGATCGGGATCGGAGAGGCAACGGAATATCGGCAACCGTCACGACGATGTAACGTACAATCCGAGGGTCGGTCAGTGGCCCCGGCCGATACCACGGATCAAAGGACCTCGACTCACTGATGTTCAATGCGGAAATGTCCACCCTCGTCCGGCGCGCCGCGATGGCGGTCGCCCTGGCGTGCACCCTGCTCACCGTGGCCTGCGGCGGCGCTGCCGGTGGGAGCGGCGGAGCCGCGGCCGAAGGCGGTGAATCGGCCGCCGGTGAACCGGCGATCGCGGTCAGCGTCGGCACGGTCGCCCGCGAACCCATCGCGTCGCTGTACTCGACCTCGGCGACGCTGCGCGCCGACCGCAGCGCGACGGTGATCGCCCGGACGCGCGGCGTCGTCGAGCGGCTGGTCGTCGAGGAGGGCGACCGGGTCGCCGCCGGCCAGCCGCTGGCCTACCTCGAGGACGACGAGCAGACCATCGCCGCGGCCCGCGCCCGCACCACCGAGGAGACCGCACGGCGTGAGCACGAGCGCGCGGGGGGCCTCTACGAACGCGGCCTGCTGAGCGTCGACGAGTACGAGGCCGGCCGCCGCGACGCCGAGGACGCGCAGCACGCCCTCGAGCTCGCCGAGCTCGAGCTGTCGCGGACCGTCATCCGGGCGCCGATCGCGGGCACCGTGGTCGCCCGCCACCTCGACGTCGGCGCGACCGTGTCCGACGGCACCCCGGTCTACGACCTCGCCGACGTCGACCCGCTGTACGCCGACATCAACATCCCCGAGCGCCACGTGACGCGTCTCCACCCCGGCCAGACCGTCCTCCTCGCTGCCGACGCGACCGACGCCGAGGCGAGCGCAGTGATCGAGCGCATCGCGCCGGCGGTCGACCCCGCAACCGGGACGGTCAAGGTCACGGTGGCGGTGCAGGGCGACTCGCGGCTGCGCCCGGGCGCCTTCGTCCGCGTCGACATCGTCACCGACACCCACGACGATGCGTTGGTGGTCGCACGCTCGGCCCTGGTCGCCGAGGGCCGCCGTTGGCACCTCTACCGCCTGGCCGAGGACGGCCGCACCGTCGAGCAGATCGAGGTCGCGCTCGGCTTCGAAAGCGGCGACCGGGTCGAGATCCTGGCCGCCGTCGATCCCGAGACCTCGATCGCCGCCGGCGACCGGGTCGTGGTGGTGGGCGCACCGGCGCTGTCCGAGGGTGCGGTGGTGCGCGTGATGAACGACGAAGGCAGCGGAGCCGAGGCCGGCTGATGGCAGGCTGCCGCGCCGATCTTCCGCCGCACGGCGCGAGCTGAGCCGTGCTGCCGCGCTTCGCCGTCAACCGGCCGGTGACCGTGCTGATGGCCACCCTCGCGGTGTCCACCTTCGGCCTGCTCGCGGTCCAGAACCTCCCGGTGGACCTGCTGCCCGACCTCTCCTACCCCACCCTCACCATCCAGACCGTGTACTCCGACGCGGCCCCCGAGACCGTCGAGCAGTTCGTCACCCGCCCCATCGAGGAGGCGGTGGGCGTCATCCCCGGGGTGCGGGAGATGCGGTCGCAGTCGCGCTCCAGCCTGTCCGAGGTGGTGCTGGAGTTCGAGTGGGGCGAGTCGATGGACACCGCCGGCCTCGACGTCCGCGAGCGGCTCGGCCTGGTCGAGCTGCCGCGCGAGGCCGAGATCCCGCGGGTGCTGCGCTTCGATCCCTCGCTCGAGCCCATCATGCGCCTCGGCTTCTCCGGCGAGCGCGACCTCGACGAGCTCCGCCAGCTCGCGGAGCGCTGGCTCAAGCCGCGCCTCGAGGCGGTGGTGGGCGTGGCCGCAGCCAAGGTGCGCGGCGGCCTCGACGCGGAGATCGTGGTCGAGGCCGACGAGGACCGCCTCGCGGCCCTCGGCCTGACCCCGGCCGACCTCGCCCTCGCCCTGCGCCAGGAGAACGTCAACCAGCCCGGCGGCACGCTGCGCGACTTCAACGCCATCTACCTCGTCCGCACCATGCACGAGTTCGAGGACCTGGAGCAGATCCGGCGCACGGTGGTGCGGGAGACGCCCTCCGGACGGGTCCGGGTGGAGGATGTCGCGCGGGTCTTCCGCGGTCACCGCGACCGCGACGAGATCACCCGCCTCGACGGCCGCGAGGTGGTGGAGATCGACCTCCACCGGCAGGGGACCGCCAACACGGTCGCGGTCGCGAGAGCGGTCCAGGAGCGCCTCGACGAGCTGCGGACGGAGATGCCGGCCAACCTCGAGATCGAGATCCTGACCGACCTCTCGGCCTACATCACCGCCGCCATCTCCATGGTGTGGTCGGCGGCCTGGATTGGCGGCGTGCTCGCGATTCTGGTCCTCTACTTCTTCCTCCGCGACCTGCGCGCCACCGCCATCATCGCGCTGACGATCCCGGTGTCGGTGGTCGCCACGTTCCTCTTCATGAGCCGCGCGGGGGTGTCGCTCAACATCATGTCGCTGGGCGGGCTCGCTCTCGGCATCGGCATGCTGGTCGACAACTCGATCGTCGTCCTCGAGGCCATCGACCGGCGGCGCGGCGAGGGGCTGGAGCGGGCCCCCGCAGCCATCAAGGGCGCCGGCGAGGTGGCGGGCGCGGTGACGGCGGCGACCCTGACGACGGTGGCCGTCTTCCTGCCCATCGTCTTCGTTCAGGGGGTCGCCGGCCAGCTCTTCCGCGACCAGGCGATCACGGTCTGCCTGTCCCTGGCGACCTCGCTCGTGGTGTCGCTGACCCTGATTCCGGCGCTGTCGGGCTTCACCGCCCGCACCGGCTTCGAGCAGGCGTCGCGGTTTGCCGGCCGCCGCAGAGACGACGGGCACGAGCTGCCGTTCACCTTCCGCCTCGCGGGCCTCGAGCTCGAACCGATCGGCGGGGGCCGGAGCCTGGCCAGCCGCGCCGCCACGGTGGCCGCCTTCCCCCTCCGCTTCCTGCTGCTGCTGGCGGCGCTCGCGATCGGCGCCGCGTGGTGGGCCTTCAACGGCGCCTTCCGCATCGCCGCCGCCCCGCCGGCGCACGCCCTCGACCGCCTCGGTCGAGCCTACCCCGGAGTGCTGCGGCGCGCCCTGCGGCGGCGGGCGGCGGTCCTGGTCCTCGCCGTCGCGGCCTTCGCGGGTTCGGTGTTGATCGTGCCCTCCCTCGGCACCGACCTGGTGCCCGATCTCGCGCAGGGCGAGTTCGCCTTCCAGCTCCGGCTGCCCGAGGGTACGACCCTCGAGGCCACCGCCGAGACGGTCGAGCGGATCGAGGCGATGCTGGTGGACGACCCCGCGTTCGCGGCGGTGTTCTCGATGATCGGCAGCCTGCCCTCGGCGGCCTCGGGCCGCCGCACCCTGGGCGAGAACCTGGCCCAGATCAATCTGAGAATGGCGGCCGGGACCGGCGCCGACGAGGAGGCCGACGCGGTGGCGCGGGTGCGCGCCGCCATCGCCCGCTTCCCGCGTGCCGAGGCCGAGCTGGTGCGGCCGGCGGTGCTGTCGGTGCGGCCGCCGATCGCGGTCCAGATCTTCTCCGACAACCTCGACGAGCTCGACCGGGCGGCCGCAGCGGTCTACGCGGCCCTCGAGGCCCTACCGCAGGTCCGGGACGTCGCCTCGACCGCCGAGCCCGGCAGCCCGGAGATCCTGGTCGAGCTCGACCGCGAGCGCGCCGCCGCCCTCGGGGTCTCGGCCGAGGCCGTGGGCGCCGCCATGCGCACCAAGATCCGCGGCGACGTGGTCGGCGAGTTCCGGGAGGGTGAGGAGCGCATCGACATCCGGATCCGCGCCGGCGAGCGTTTCCGCTCGCTGGCCTCGGGCGTGCAGGCGCTGCGCATCATCCTGCCCGACGGCTCGACGGTGCCGGTGTCGGCGGTGGCCGAGGTGATCCTCGGCCGGGGCCCGGCGGCGATCTACCGCCACTCGGGGGCGCGGGTCGCCGAGGTCACCGCGCTGCCGGCGACCCGCGATCTCGGGCAGGCCCTGGCCGCCGTCGACGACGCGGTCGCGGGGCTGGTCCTGCCGGCCGGGGCGCGGATCGAGCTCGCCGGCCAGAACGAGGAGCTCGCGGTCAGCTTCAACTCGCTGTGGCTGGCGATGGCGCTGGCCACCTTCCTGGTGTACGTGGTGATGGCCTCGCAGTTCGAGTCGCTGATCCACCCCTTCGTGATCCTGATGGCGGTGCCGCTGGGAGCGGTCGGCGTGGTGGCGGCCCTGCTGCTGACCGCGAACTCGATCAGCGTGCTGGTGCTGATCGGCGCCATCATGCTCGCCGGCATCGTGGTCAACAACGCGATCGTCTTGGTCGACGCCGTCAACCGCCGCCGCCGCGAGGGCCAGGAGCTCGACGAGGCTCTGGTCGGCGCCGGCAGCGAGCGGTTGCGGCCGATTCTCATGACCACCGCCACCACCGTGCTCGCCCTGCTGCCCATGGCCCTCGGCCTCGGCGCCGGGGACGAGCTGCGGGCGCCGCTCGCCATCACCGTCATCGGCGGCCTCACCGTCGCCACCTTCCTCACCCTGTTGGTGATACCGTGTCTCTACAGGGTCATCGGCGCGGCGCCGGTGAGGACGAGGGTGGAGGAATCAGAACTGTCGTCGGTTGCAGAATTAGGAATTAGGAATTAGGAATTAGGAATGCCCCCGACCACCCACGAATCGCGTACAACCTCAGCGGCCGCGGGGGCCGTCAAGAGCACTTCAGCGATCCGCACCCGGGAGGGCGGGCGGAAATTCCTCATTCCTAATTCCTCATTCCTAATTCAGGGGCTGCAGTGCGCCTGACCGACCTTCCTCTCGACCGTCCGGTGGCGACCCTCATGCTGCTGCTCAGCCTGACGGTGCTCGGCACGGTGTCGGTGTTCCTGCTGCCGCTCGACTTCATGCCGGTGGTCAAGGAGCCCGAGATCGACATCGAGATCCCCTTCCCCGGCGCCCACCCGCTGGAGGCGCTGCGCGAGGTGTTGGAGCCGATCG
>DATIVB010000372.1:0-9533 GCA_035466375.1 Chondromyces sp. | reverse complement strand
GCGACCGAGAACGTGACGGCGGACAGAGCCGTGGCCATGAGGACCGGGATTCGTGCTCGCATGAGTTCCCCCCTTGAACGGACAGGTCGCGCGCCGAACAAGGCGCGTCCTGAGATTGTACGCAGACGAACGAGGGGGGTTCTTGCGGGGAGCAGGTGCCACCCGCCCGCCCACCCATTTCGGATTTCGGATTTCGGATTTCCGCCCACCCGCCCGGTGGACTGGCATCCGCACTGGTCCCTGCTGCCCGCTCCCGGACGGGTGGGACCTGCTCCCTGCTTCCTGTACCCGTAACCGGGTGGCGGTTCGGGTGGGCGGGTGGAAAATCCGAAATCCGAAATCCGAAATCCGAAATTAGCTCGAGAGAACGGCACCTGCTGCCCTCGTCCGCTATCATTCCACCATGCCCCCCATCGCGAAGCTCTCCGAGCACCAGCTGACCGAGCAGCGCTCGCGGTTTCACGCCGCGGCGGTGCCGGTCGCGACCCTGGACGAGGTGAAACAGGCGGTGGCCGAACGCAAGAGGGTCTATCACAAGGCGCGCCACCACTGCTGGGCGTGCCGGGTCCGCGACGAGCACGGCCAGCTCGTGGAGCAGGCGCGCGACGACGGCGAGGTCGGCAGGCCCGGCATGAAGCTGCTCGAGCTGCTGCGGCAGCACGATCTCGAAGGCCTGCTGGTGGTGTCTCGGATCTTCGGCGGCGTCAAGCTCGGCCCGGGCGGCGTCGGCCGGGCCTTCCGCGACGCCGCGGCCGGGGCGCTCGAGCGTCAGCACGCCCGGTAGGGAGCAGGGAGCAGGTCCCACCCGTCCCCCCATTTCGGATTTCGGATTTCGGATTTCCGCCCACCCCGCCGGCGGAGTGGCATCCGCACTGCTTCCTGCACCCCTTTGGTCGGCGGATTCGCATCCCGCATATGACAAAGGCGCTCCGAAGAGCGCCCTCGTCGATGATTGCGGCGCGCTGCTTTCAGCGCACTTCGAACGCAGGCGGATCGGCGAACACCGGCGGGTTCTCCGCGAGCTGATCGAGAACGGCGGTGACGGCAGCTTCGAGCTGCGGGTCGATGCCCTTCGCGAGCTGGGACGGATCGTCCACCACCGGGATGTCGGGTTCGACTCCATGGCCCTCGCCGAACCACTCGCCGCGAAGGTTGAACAGCCGTCCCGGCGGCGCCGTGTAGCGGCCGCCGTCGATCAGGCTGTGGCCCACCGCCGGGCCGATGAGGCCGCCCCAGGTGCGCTCGCCCACCAGCGGGCCGACCTCGAGCTCCTTGAAGAACCAGGGGAAGGCGTCGCCGCCGGAGCCGGCCCAGCCGTTGATGAGCATGGCCTTGGGGCCGTAGTGGGTCACCGTGGGGTGGGTCGCGACCGCCCCGTGGCGGAAGAAGATGCGCGCCACCATGGCGCGGTTGAAGAGCTCGATGAAACGGTCTGGGAGCTGCCCGCCGCGGTTGAAGCGCTCGTCGACGATCAGCCCCGGGAGCCGGATCTGGCTGTTGATCTGCCGCACCAGCTCGGTCTGGCCGCCGATGGAGGTGTCCGGCACGTGGACGTAGCCGATTTTGCCGTCCGAGGCTTCGAGGACGCGCCGCCGGTTGCGCTCGACCCACTCGCGGTAGCGCAGGTCCTCGTCGTCGTCCAGCGTCTGGACCAGCACCTCGCGGGCGCCCTCTGTCGTCGGCTCGGTGTTGACGGTCAGGACCACCGTCTGTCCGGCGAGCCCGTCGAAGGCGGCGGCCGGGTCCCTGGAGGTGTCCACCGGCACGCCGTTGACCGCGAGCAGGTACTCGCCTTCGGCGATGCCCACGCCCGGCTCGTCGAGCGGCGACCGCACCTCGGCGTCCCAGGGGGCGCCGCGCACGATGCGGGCGATGCGCAGGGCGCCGCCGTCGAGTTCCCAGTCGACACCGAGCAGGCCGATGCCCCGCCGTGCGGGGCGCTCGACATCGCCGCCGCCGACGTAGGTGTGGGAGGCGTTCACCTCGCCGATGAGCTCGCCGATGATGAAGTTGACGTCCCAGCGGGTGACGGCGTCGTCGAGCAGGGCGCCGTATTGCTCCCGCAGTGACTCCCAGTCGAGACCGTGCAGGTTCGGGTCGTAGAAGAAGTCCCGGTAGGTGCGCCAGACGTCGTTGAACAGCTGCCGCCATTCGGCACGCGGCTCGAGCGTCATCTCGAGCCTCGCGGTGTCGAGCCGGGTGTTGTCGTCGCCGGAGCCGCCGATCTTCTGACCCGGTGCGACGTCGACGATGGCAAAGGTGTCGCCGCTGGCGAGGAGCAACTTCTTGCCGTCGGCCGACACCCTGAAGGCGTCCGCATCGTCGATGATGACCTTTTCCTCGCGCTCCTCGAGATCGAAAAAGCCGATCGGGGACTGCTCGTCGTTGGATCCGCTGCGCGGCGCGCGGTGGAACACGACCTTGCCTGGAACGGCTCCCAGGCCGCCGTAGTTCCCCGCTTCGAGGGGCAGCACGACGGCGCGGGCCTCGAAGCCCTCGAGTTCGATAATCACCGGCTCGGGCGCCTTCTTCTTCTCCTTCTCCGCCTCGGAGCCCTCGTCGCCGTCCTTCTTCGCCTTCTTGTCCCTCTTCTCGGCCTGGGCGTCCTTCGCGCCCTCGTCCCCGTCCGCATCGTCCCCGTCCTCCCCGCTGTCCGCCGCCTCGGCGTCGTTGCGGGGAGCAATCGGTGATGGAACATCACCGCGAAGCGGAACCGCGACGATATTGGTGGTGTTGGGGTAGATCCAGGTCGCGTCCATGTCCGAGTAGACGGGATCGAGCGTGCGGTTCGACAGGTAGTAGAGGTACTTGCCGTCGGGGTCGAACACCGGGCCGGAGTCGCTGTAGAAGCCGGAGGTCACCTGGTGGCGGGCGCCGCTCGTGGTGTCAAAGAGGAAGACGGCGTCGTTGATCTCGAGGCCGCGCGCGTAGGCGATCCAGCGGCTGTCGGCCGACCAGCTGAGCTCGAAGCCCTGGAGGCCGGTGTGCAGCATCCAGCGCCCGCGGTCCACCTCCTTCGAGGTTCCGGCCTCCAGATCGTAGACGCGGATGGTCTGGGTGTGGTCGATGAAGGCGATCTTCGTGCTGTCCGGCGACCAGAAGGGCCGGTAGCGGAAGCCCGGGCCGAGAGAGGTCACGGTGCGGGGGTCCCCGCCACCCGAGGGGATCAGCTGCAGCTCGTACTCGCCCCCGGCGTCGCTCCACACCGCGATGTGCGCGCCGTCGGGCGACCATGCGGGGAAGCGCTCGGCGGCGCCCGATGTGCGGCTCAGGTTGAAGACCACTCCGTGCCTGGCCGGCACCGTGAAGACCTCGCCGCGGGCCTGGAAGACGGCGCGCTTGCCGGTGGGCGAGATGTCCGCCCACTGGACGAGGTCGGCGGCGTTGACCTGCCGCGGCCGGACCCCGGCGAGATCGGTGACCAGCTCGATCTCCACCTGGACGGCGCGCTCGTCCTCGAGCCCCATCCGGTACAACCGGCCGCCGGCCTGGAAGACCATGTCGGAGGGTCCGATCGAGGGGAAGGTGATGTCGAACTCCTCGAACCTGGTCACCTGCCGGAGCTCACCGCTCGTCATGTCCAGGGCCCAGATGTTGGAGCGCAGCTCGGGGCCGCGGTCGGACAGGAAGTAGAGGGTGTCGCCGTGCCACATGGGGTAGGCGTCGTTGGCGTCGCTCGCCGTCAGGTTGCGCGACTCCAGGCTCTCGAGGTCGAAGAGCCAGATGTCCGGTGCTCTGCCGCCGCGGTAGCGTTTCCAGGTACGGAATCCGCGGTCCTTCGTGGAGAAGGCGATGCTGCGGCCGTCGGGAGAGAGGGCGCCGTACTCGCCGTAGGCCATGGGCAGGCGCTCGGGGAGGCCGCCGGTTTCAGCCGCCAGGTAGAGCTGGCTGATGCCGGGGATGCCCGCCGCCCGCGCCGACGCGAACAGCACCCGGGTGCCGTCCGGGCTCCAGTCCACCAACCGGTCCGTGCCCGGGTCGTAGGTCACCCGGCGCGGCGTGCCGCCCAGGGCATCGACCACGTAGACGTCGGTGTTGCCGTCGTAGTTGGCGCTGAAGGCGAGCCGGGCGCCGTCGGGTGAGAAGCGCGGGAAGAGCTCCTCGCCGGCCGGCGAGCTGAGCCGCTGGGCGGTGCCGCCGCCCTTGGCCACGACCCAGATGTCGCCCGCGTAGACGAAGGCGATGTGGGTCTCGGAGACGTCCGGGTAGCGCAGCATCCTCGCGTCCACCTCGGCGGACGCGGTGGCGGCGGTCAGGCACAGGCTCAGGGCGGCCAGGGCGGGCAAGCATCGCATTGTGTCCCCCTCCTCGAAGAACGGCGGTCAGCGGGTCGCCTCAGAATACGCGATCATGGGGGCAATGGTTTGCCGAGGATCAGGATGCAGGATGCAGTGACCAGAAAGCTGGGAGCTTGAAGCGCGCCGCCCGCCCCGGGCGGATGGGTGGAAATCCGAAATCCGAAATCCGAAATGGGGGGCGGGAGCGCGCTGCTTCAGCGCACCGTCTTCACCGGGCTCGGGAACCACAGGCTCAGCAGCAGCAGCACCGAGCCGGAGATGCCGAGGCCGTAGAAAACCGGGTCGACCGGGGTCTTCAGGTCGAGCACCGTGAGCACGACGGTGGTGCCGCCGCCGCAGACGATGCTCCAGAAGGCGGCCACGCCGCTGGCGCGGCGCCAGTAGAGGGCGCCGAGGGTGGGGAAAAAGAGCCCGGCCACCATGAACGAGTAGGCGAGCAGGATCGAGTCGATGACCCGCGGCACGTAGAGGGCGAAGGACACCGAGCCGAAGCCGACCACCAGGGTCAGCACCCGCGACCACGTGAGCAGGGCCTTCTCCGAGGTTGCGGGGGCGACGGTGCGGCCGGCGATATCGTCGATGATGTTGCCGACGCTGGCCAGCAGGCAGGAGTCCGCGGTCGACATGATGGCCGCGAGGTAGGCCGCGAGGACGAGCCCGGTGATGCCGAGCGGCAGGACGTCGCGGATCAGCAGCGGCAGCCCCATCTCGGGCTCGGCGGTTGGAAACAGAACGCGCGCGAACATCCCCAGAGTGGCGCCCATGAAAGCCATCGCCGGGTACTCGAGGAGGCCCGCGACGAACCATGCCCGGCGCGCGGTGGCGACGTCGCGCGAGGCGTGGATGCGCTGGTACAGGGTCATGGCGACGAACCAGATGGGGACGATGGTCGCCATCCAGGTGAGGACCTGGAGCAGGCTGACGTTGGCGAGCGAGAAGTACTCCGCCGGCAGCGCCGCGCGCAGGCCCTCGGCCCCTCCGACCTCGAGGAAGCCGAGCGGAATCGCGAGGAAGATGAGGCCGATGAAGAGGATCCCCCACTGGACAGTGTCGGTGTAGACCACCGCCTGCAGTCCCCCGAGGGCGGTGTAGGCGACGATGACCACCGACATCACCAGCACCGCGGTCGTGAGCTCGAAGTCGAAGGCCGCCGAGGCGAGCTTGCCGCCCGCCAGCAGCTGCGAGCCGGTGAAGCCCGCGTAACCGACGGCGGACACCAGGGCCGCGACGAGCCGAGTGGACTCGCCGTAGCGATTGCCCAGGAAGTCGGGGAACGAGCGGTGGCCGTGGGTGTCGCCGAGAGCCTTGACCCTGGGCACCAGGACCACCGCGGCGAGCCAGGCCCCGACGAGCCCGGTGAACAGCAGCCACGAGGCCGACAGCCCCATGACGAAGCCGAGCCCGCCGAGACCGATGGAGAAACCGCCGCCGACGTCGGTGGCGACGACGGACAGTCCGATGTGGCGGGCGCTCATGGCGCGGCCGCCCACGAAGTACTCGTCGAGAGCGGTCTGGCGGCGGTTGAAGTAGAGACCGACCCCGAGCATGGCGATGAAGTACAGCGCCAGGATGGCGTAGTCGATCAGGTGCATGGACGGCGGCCCGCCGGGATCAGTTGCTCGGCTTGAGGACCATGGAGAGGTCTCGACCCTGCAGCCTTTCGGGGGGCGGGCTCTCGACCCGGGCCACCGGAGCCAGCTCCTCGATGGCACGGCCGAGGAGCTCGTAGCCGTTTTCGGGCCGCCTCAGCTCCCGCATGCGGAACATGATGGTCAGCTTGACGTGGCACCCCGAGGTCAGAAACCGCTCGGCGTTGCGCAGCTTCGTGTGGAAGTCGTGGTCGCCGATGTTGGGTCGCAGCTTGACCTCCTTGGTCTCGACGCGGTGCTGGCGCCGCTTGGCCTCCTTGGCCTTCTTGTCGCGCTCGAACTGGAACTTCCCGTAATCCATGATCTTGCACACCGGCGGCCGGGCCTCGGCGGCGATCTCGACCAGGTCGAGGCCGCTTTCCCGGGCCAGGCGGCGGGCTTCGTCGACGTCGATCACGCCGACCTGCTCTCCGTCGGCATCGATGACGCGGACGGGCGAGAACCTGATCCTGTCGTTGACGCGGTGATCGGCCTGTGGCGGCGGCTCCCTGAAAAACTTCTTGCGGGCTCTGATATCTGACCTCCCTGTCCCAGGGCCGCGGCGGGCGCCGAAGGCGGGCCGCGCGGCCCACCCATCGTCAACCGGTCGCGCCTCCGAGCAGATGTTTCGTGTACAAAGTACATTGAACCAGTGAAATGGTCAAATTCACCACGCTGCCGGCGCCGGCCATCGATCGCCTCGCCGGCTGCCGGCGCGGAGGTAGAATCACCCGCGGGAGGCCGTCCATGAGCGATCCGCGCCCAGCCGTCGTCCCCGAGGCGTCGGCGGACCTGCAGATAACCACCCAGGTGATGGCGGCACTGCGCCGCATCATCCGCGCCATCGACCTTCACTCGCGCTCCCTGGTGCAGCGCTTCGGTCTCACAGGTCCGCAGCTGCTGGTGATGAAGACCGTCATGGACGGGGCGCCGCGCTCGGTGAGCGAGATCGCCGCGGCCGTCAACCTCAGCCAGGCCACGGTGACCGGCATCCTCGATCGGCTCGAGCGCAAGCAGATCATCAGCCGGACGCGCAGCGCGGCGGATCGGCGCAAGGTGCTGGTGTCGCCGACGCCGCACGCCGAGAAAGCGCTGGCGGGGGCTCCGCCGCTCCTGCAGGAGAGCTTCACCGCCGGCTTCAGCCGTCTGCCGGACTGGGAGCAGACCCAGGTGCTGTCGTCGCTGCAGCGCATCGTCGCCCTGATGGAAGCCGGCGACGTGGAGGCGGGTCCGATCCTCACCACCGGGCCACTCGACGCGACATCCGAGAACACCCGCGCCTTCCTCGAGTCGCCTCCCGACTTGAAAGACTGAGTCTTAGAAGCTGATATCCGCCGATTCGGCTTGAAGACGGGTTGCCTTCTGTGATAAAGTATAGTGTACGATGCATTTCGCCATCGGTGTCCGCCTCGATCTCCAGTCCCGCTGGAGCGGCGCCCCTCAGGGCGATCGGCGGCACCAGACCTTCGACTGAAAGGCAGCACAATGGAACCAGCCAGTATGCCGCGGGCCGAGCCCGAAGGGCAGCCCTCGTACAAGCTCCACTCGCCGTGGCGGGACGTGCCCATGGAGACGTGGAACGACTGGCAGTGGCAGATGCGCCACCGCATCACCTCGGCGGCCGAGCTCGGGAGGGTCCTGCCCATCACCCCCCGGGAGCAGCGCACCATCGAGCGCGCCCTGGACCGTTTCCGGTTCGCCATTCCTCCGTACTACGCCTCGCTCATCGATCCCGAGGACCCGGAGTGCCCGATCCGCCTGCAGTCGGTTCCGGGCGAGGGCGAGCTGGTGCTCGGCAACTTCGATATCGAGGACCCGCTCAACGAGGAGGGGGATGCGGTCGCGCCCGGCATGACCCACCGTTACCCGGACCGTGTCCTGTGGGTGCTGATGCACGAGTGCGCGATGCTGTGCCGCCACTGCACCCGCAAGCGCAAGGTCGGCGAGCAGCGTGCCGGTATCACCGACGGACAGCTCGACGCCGGCATCGCCTACCTCAGGCAACACCCGGAGGTCCGCGACATCGTGCTCTCCGGCGGCGACCCGTTCCTGCTCTCCGACGAGCGCATCGGACACGTGCTCGAGCGGCTGCGGACCGAGGTGCCGACGGTGGAGATCATCCGTTTCGGGTCGCGTCTGCCGGTGACGATGCCGCAGCGCATCACGCCCGGGCTCGTCGAGACGCTGCGGCGGTATCACCCGGTCTTCGTCAACACCCACTTCAACCACCCGAAGGAGTTCACCGACGAGTCGAAGGCCGCGGTGGCCCGGATGGCCGACGCCGGCATCCCGCTCGGCAACCAGACGGTGCTGCTGCGGGGGGTCAACGACTGTTGGGCCCTCATGCGGGAGCTGATGCACCGCCTCACCGCGAACCGCATCCGCCCCTACTACATCTACCAGTGCGATCTCGCCGAGGGCCTCGAGCACTTCCGCACCACGGTCGCCAAGGGCATCGAGATCATGGAGCACCTGCGCGGCCACATCTCGGGGCTCGCGGTGCCGACCTTCGTCGTCGACGCCCCGGGCGGCGGCGGCAAGATTCCGGTCAACCCGAACTACGTCGTGTCCCAGCACGAGCACAAGTTCGTGCTGCGCAACTTCGAGGGCAGGATCGTGGTGTACGAGCAGCCGCGCGACTACTCGGGGATGTGCTCCGAGGGCCGGCCCTGCGCCTACTGCCGCAAAGCGCTGCGCGACGGGCATACCGCCGTGGGCGTGGCGGGGCTGTTCGACGACGATCCGGAGAACATCGCCCTGGTGCCGTCCGACGCGGCCGTCGAACGATCGGAGCTCGCGAGCGGCTCGCCCGAGCGGAAAGGGGCCTGACAATGAGCGCAGTGGCTGTGGAAATCGGCATCGAGCTCCCCGAGCCCGAGACGATCTCGGGCGACGGGTTCGCCGTCAAGGCGGTTCTCAGTGAGCTGAACCGGCGAATCCAGGTGGTCGACTATGTCGGCGACGACCTGGAGGCGATGGTCGAGGAGCTCGAGAGCGAAGGTCGGGACAGGGGCTTCGGCAAGATATTCCTCAAGGCCCCGGCCGCCGACCGCGAGCCGCTCGAAGCGGCCGGCATGCGCGCGGAAGCGACCATCGAGGGGTACTTCGCGGGCGAGCCTGCCGTGGTGATGGCGTCTTTTCTCGACGACGAACGGCAGGCGCGACCCTACGAAGACCGCCAGCAGGAGATCCTGACGGCGATTACGACACGCCCCGCGGACCCGTCGCTGCCGCCGTTGCCCGCCGACTACACCATGTCGGTTGCGGGCCCCGACGACGCCGACGAGCTCGCGGCCCTGTACGGGTTCGTTTTCGCGAGCTACCCGTTCCCCATTGTCGATCCGGAGTACCTGGTGGCGACCATGGGATCGCACGTCGTCTACCGCCTGATGCGGAACGGCGACGGTGCGGTGGTGGCGGCCGCCTCGGCGGAGACCGATCCGGAGCACTTGAACGCAGAGATGACCGACTTCGCCACCCTGCCCGACCAGCGCGGGCTCGGGCTGGCCCAGCACCTGCTGGCCGCGCTCGAAGGCGACATGGAGGTGCGCGGCTTCCCGAACCTCTACACCATCGCGCGCGCCCGATCCGCGGGCATGAACCGCGT
>DATIVB010000371.1:0-1692 GCA_035466375.1 Chondromyces sp. | reverse complement strand
CCCATGGCGGCGATGTTGCGGATCGCGGCCGCGGCCCAGGCGTGGCGGTCCGCGAAGAGGGCCACGGCGCGATCCTGGGCGTCGACGTAGGAGCGGAAGTCGGTCAGCACCATGTAGTGGTCGCCGTGCTCCATGAGCGAGGTCCAGATGTCGCGCAGCGCGCCGACGTCATTGCCCGCGTAGACGCAGTTCCGCAGGTCGTCAATCACCCCCGCGAGCTCGGGGTCGGCCTTATAGAGCTTCCACGCCCGGTCGCCGCCGTCGACGCGCTGCGCCTCCACCACTTCGGCGGTGAGGCCGAAGATGAAGATGTTGTCGTCGCCGACGCGCTCGCGGATCTCGATGTTGGCGCCGTCGAGGGTGCCGATGGTAATGGCGCCGTTGAGCGCGAGCTTCATATTGCCGGTGCCCGAGGCCTCCATGCCGGCGGTCGAGATCTGCTCGGACAGGTCGGCGGCCGGGATGATCTTCTCGGCCAGGGTGACCCGGTAGTCGGGCACGAAGACGACCTTGATCCGGCCGTCCACCTCGCGGTCGTTGTTGACCACGTCGGCAACGCCGTTGATGAGTCGGATGATGAGCTTGGCCATGCGGTAGGAGGGCGCGGCCTTGGCGCCGAAGATGAAGCTGCGGGGCGGGAAGTCGGCGGTGGGGTCGGCCTTGAGCCGGCGGTACAGCAGGATCACGTGCATGATGTTGAGGAGCTGGCGCTTGTACTCGTGCAGGCGCTTGATCTGCACGTCGTACAGGGACGCCGGGTCGAGCGTCACCCCGGTGAGCAGGTGGACGGTCGAGGCCAGGGTCTGCTTGTTGAGCCGCTTGATGGCCAGGAACTCGTCCTGGAAGGACCGGTCGTCGGCGAAGCGCGTCAGCTCACCGAGCCGATCGAGATCGCGCGCCCAATCGGCGCCGATGCGCTGCGAGATGGCGGCCGCGAGCCGCGGATTGCACGCCAGGAGCCAGCGCCGGGGCGTGACGCCGTTGGTGATGGGCACGAACTTCTCCGGCCACAGCGCGGCGAAGTCCTTGACCACCCTGGTCTTGAGGAGTTCGGTGTGGAGCTTGGCGACCCCGTTGACGTGGTGGCTGCCGATGATGGCGAGGTTGGCCATACGCAGGCGCCGCTCGCCGTCCTCCTGCAGGATCGAGACCCGGCGCAGGGCCTCGGGCTTGCCGACGAAGCGGCTGCGGACCGACTCCATGAAGCGCCGGTTGATCTCGTAGATGATCTGCAGGTGGCGGGGGATGAGCGGTTCCATGAGCGAGACCGGCCAGGTCTCGAGAGCTTCGGGCAGCAGGGTGTGGTTGGTGTAGGCGCAGGTCGCCCGGGTGAGCTCCCAGGCCAGGGTCCAGCGCAGCCCCGCCTCGTCGAGCAGGAAGCGCATGAGCTCGGCGACGGCGAGCGCCGGGTGGGTGTCGTTGAGCTGCAGCGCGACCTTGTCGGGCAGCAGCTCCCAGGCCTCGCCGTGGCGCTGCTGGAACCGGTTGACGGCGTCGCGCACCGAGCACGCGACCAGGAAGTACTCCTGGGTCAGGCGCAGGCGCCGGCCGGCCTCGATGTCGTCGGCCGGGTAGAGGACGCGGTTGACCGCCTCGATGCGCTCGCGCTCCTCCACCGCCTTGACGAAGCCGCCGCGCGAGAAGATCTGGAAGTCGAACTCGGAGGTCGCGCGCGCGTCCCACAGCCGCAGC
>DATIVB010000370.1:0-6189 GCA_035466375.1 Chondromyces sp. | reverse complement strand
CGGAGGACGGCGGTGGGTCCGTTGCGGTCGGCGCCCTGCACCGGCGAGATGCCCTCCGACAGGGGTTGGCCGGCGCGCCTTCCGTCCGGGAGCGCGCCGATCACCGAGCCGAAGTACACGTGGCAGGTGGTGGGCAGCATGTCGACGTGGGTGCGGCCGCCGCGGCCGTTGGGCAGCCCGTCGACGGCGTCGCGGAAGGTCTCGAAGCAGCGCACCATGATGGCGTCGGCGCGGTCGTCGTCGTTGCCGTAGCGCGGGGACTTCTCGGCGAGCCGTCGTCGCAGGGCCTCGCGGTCTTCGAAGTCGGTGCCGAGAGCCGCCAGCAGCTCCTCCATCGCCACCTCGCCCCCGAAGACGTGGTGCTCGAGCGCCGAGAAGCTGTCGGTGAGGCTGCCGATGCCGACCCCCTGGATGTAGGAGGTGTTGTAGCGGGCGCCACCCGCGTTGTAGTCGCGGGCGTTGGCGATGCAGTCGTCGGTCAGGATGCTGAGAAACGGCGCCGGCGCCCGCTCGGCGAACTGCTGCTCGAAGACCAGGTTGCCGCGGTGCTTGAGGCCCACGAAGTGGCGCACCTGCGCCTGCCAGGCCGAGAAGAGCTCGTCGAAGGAGCCGAAGCCGCGCGGGTCGCCGGTGCGCGGACCGAGCTGCCGGCCGCTCGACGGGTCGATGCCATCGTGCAGGGCCAGCTCCAGGAGCTTGGGGAGGTTGAAGTACCCGGTGAGGATGTACGCCTCCTTGCCGAAGGCGCCGGCCTCGACGCAGCCCGAGGTGCCGCCCTCGCGCGCGTCCTCCAACGTCTTGCCCTGGCGCACCAGCTCCTCGACCACCGCGTCGGCGTTGAAGATCGAGGGAAAGCCGTAACCCTTGCGGACGACCGCGAGCGCCGCTTCGAGGAAGCGCTCCGGCGTCCGCCGCGACAGCTGGATGTTGTTCGAGGGCTGCAGCAGGTGCATCTCGTCGATCACCTCGAGCAGCAGGTAGGAGACCTCGTTGACCGCGTCCGAGCCGTCTCTCGTCAGCCCGCCGAGGTTGATGTTGGCGAAGTCGGTGTAGGTGCCGCTCTCCCGGGCCGTCACCCCGACCTTGGGCGGCGCGGGGTGGTTGTTGAACTTGACCCACAGGCACTCGAGCAGCTCCTTCGCGCGTTCGCGGTCCAGCGTTGCGTCGGCGAGGCCAGCGTCGTAGAAGGGCCCCAGGTGCTGGTCGAGGTGGCCGGGGTTGTAGGCGTCCCAGCCGTTGAGCTCGGTGATCACCCCGAGGTGGACGAACCAGTAGGTCTGGATCGCCTCCCAGAAGTCCCGCGGGGCGTGCGCGGGGACCCGCCGGCAGATCGCCGCGATCCGCCGCAGCTCGGCGCGGCGCACCGGGTCGTTCTCGACCGCGGCCAGATCCTCGGCCCGCGCTGCGTGGCGCCCGGCGTAGAGGATGACCGCGTCGGCGGCGATGGCCATGGCCTCGAGCTGCTCGCGCTTCGCCGGCGCCTCGGGGTCGGCGGTCCCCTCGAGGGCCGCCGCGGACGCGGCGATGTCCGCCTTGAGGTCGAGGAGGCCGCTGCGGAACATCGTGCCGTCGCCGGTGGTATGGCCCGGGGCCCGCTGCTCCATGAACTCGGTGAAGACCCCCGCGGAATAGGCCTCGTGCCACTCCCGCGGCAGCATGGCGAACGTCAGCTCGCGCAGGGTGCAGCCGCGCCAGAAGGGGATCACCTCGCGCTCGTAGCGCTCGATGTCCGCGGCCGCGATGCGATAGGCGGTCAGGGGGCGGCTGTCCAGGATGCGCAGGTCGTCGACGCTATGGCAGGTGATCTCGGGGTAGGTCGGGGTCGCCTTCGGCCGGTGGCCGCGCTCGCCGACGATGAGCTCGTCGTCGCCGATCACCACGGTCTTGTGGGCGCACAGGTGGTGCAGGGCCTTCGCCCGCAGCACCGGCTGCGGCCAGCGCCCGAGATTGTCGCGGTAGAACTCGGTCAGCAGCAGGGCGCGCTCGATCGAGATCGAGGGCTCGGTCTCGAGGCTCCGCATGCGGAGCCTCTCGATGCGTGGCGTCATGGGGATCCTCCGATGGTGGTCTCGAGGCCGACGCGCTCGAACCACGCCCGGGCTGCCGCCAGCGCCTCGGGGCCGGGCACCTCGAACCCGGAGAACGAGCGGCCACCCGCGAGGCGGGCGGTCTTGGCGGCCGCGGTGCGGTGGTACGGCAGAACGTCGACCGGGTGCCGGCGCGGCATCGATCCCAGAAACGCGGCCATGGTCTCGAGGTTGGCGGCACCGTCGTTGATGCCAGGGACCAACGGGACCCTGACCCGGATCTCGGTCGTGCCGGCACTGAGGGCGCGCAGGTTGTCGAGAATCGCGTTATTGCCGGTCCCGGTGTGGCGCAGGTGCGCCTCGGAGTCCATCAGCTTGAGGTCGAAGAGCACGAGGTCGGAAAGCGCGGCGATCTCGAGCACGGTCCCGCGCGCCGCCGCCCCGCAGGTGTCGACCGCGGTGTGGAGACCCAGGCTCCGGCACCTTCGGAGGCACGCCGCCAGGAAGCCGGGCTGGCTCAGCGGCTCGCCGCCGGAGAAGGTGATGCCGCCGCCGGAAGCCTCGAAGAATGGGCGGTCCCGCGCCACCAGCTCGACGAGCTCGTCGACGCCGTAGCTGCGGCCCGCGAGCGTCCGGGCCCCGGTCGGACACGCCGCGACGCACGATCCGCAGCGCAGGCACAGTGCCGCGTCCCAGGGCTCGTCGGGCGGTGCCGCACCCCCCTCCGGCAGCGGGCACGGCTCGCTGCAGGCGCCACAGCCGAGGCAGCGTTCGCGGTCGAGCATCAGCTCGGGCTCGAAGTCGACGCCCTCGGGGTTGTGGCACCAGGCGCAGGACAGGGGACAGCCCTTCAAGAAGACCGTCGTGCGGATGCCCGGGCCGTCGTGCACCGAGCACCGCTGGAGGTTGAAGACCCTCCCCACGACGCCCGCGCCGGGCTCGGAAACGGCTGCGGCTTCCATCGTCTCCACCGAGCACGATACCTCAATCGCCGCACCCGGACCGCGGCGCCTTCGCGCGGGTCTTCCGCAAAGCGTGGGACCGACACCGCGCCCGACCCCGATCGGCAGCGCAGATCGGGCGGGCGAACGCCCGCCGCACCCCGGCGTGCTGCCCGCTGTCACCGTATAATGGAAACCGCGTTCGCCGCCCAAGGAGTCCGGTCAATTGGCCAACCCAGATCATCTCGCCCAGCTTCGCGCCGGAAGGTGGAACGAGTGGCGCGCGGCGAACCCGGCCCTCGCGCCGGACCTCATCGAGGCGGAGCTCGGCGGCATGGACCTCGAGGGGCTGAACTTCGCCAAGGCCCACCTGCGGGGGGCGGACCTCGCGGGCGCCAGGCTCGACCGTGCCGATCTCACGCGCGCCAACCTCGAGGGCGCCAGGCTCAACGGCGCATCACTCTGCGAGACGCGGCTCGACAACGTGCGCCTCGACTTCCTCGACCTCACCGGGCTCGACCTCTCACAGGCCTCCCTGGTCCGGGCGACGCTGCGGGGAGCCAACCTGACGCGGACCAATCTCCGCCACGCCGACCTGTCGCAGACACAGATGGAGAGCGCCCTGTTCGACGAGGCCGACCTCTCCGGCGCCAGGCTCGAGGGCGCGTCGCTACGCGGCGGCCGCTTCACCAAGACCATCCTGCGCGGGGTCCAGGCCAAGGGGGCGATCCTCGACGGCGTCGAGATGCAGAATCTGAGCCTCGAGGGTGCGGTCTTCACCGACGCGCAGGGCGACGGCGCCCAGCTCAAGGGCTGCCGGTTGCAGCGCGTCGACTTCCGCGGCGCGGCGCTGCGCAACGCCAACTTCCATGGCGCCCTCCTCGGTGAGGCGGTGTTCGACAACGCCCAGTGCGAGGGGGCGAGCCTCAGTCACGCCGACCTCGAGAGGGCGAGCTTCGTCGGCACCAACCTCACCGATGCCGACCTCCGCCACTCGAGCCTGCTCGGGGCGATCCTCGACGGTTGCAACCTCTCCGGCGCCCAGCTCGCCGAGCTCGACTTCCGCTCGCCGAGCCTGGGCCGGATCTCCTTCGCCACCGCCAACCTGCGCAAGGCGGTCTTCGCCCGCTGTGAGCTGCGCGCCTTCGACTTCCACGACGCCGTGCTCGAGCAGGCCGATCTCCGCCACGCCAACCTCGAGGGCGCCAATCTCAAGCGCGCCAACCTGGTGGATGCCAACGCCCGCCACGCGAACTTCAAGCAGGCGGACATGGAGGACGTCATCGCCCAGGGCGCCGACCTCTCCGGGACCAACATGATCCTGGCCAACGCGCGGCGGGCGAAGCTGATCGGCGCCGACTTCCGCTTCACCGACGCGGTCGGGATCGACCTCGAGCGCGCCGACCTGCGCTACTCGGACCTCCGCAACGCCGACCTCACCAAGGCCAACATCACAAGCGCCAAGCTCTGGGGATGTCGGATCCGCAACACCAAGCTGCCGACCTCCGTAGGCCACCTGAAGCTGCTGCTGGCTTTGAGCCAGGTCTTCCAGGGCTTCGGCCGCAAGGCGGCCAAGGCACGGGAAGCGCGGGAGCGCAAGCGGGTGCAGCAGGTGGCCGAGCTGGTGCGGGAGCGGGAGGCCGCCCGCAAGAGGCGAGCCCGGTGAGGGCGGCCCGCCGGCTCGCCCTCGCCCTGATCGTCATCAGCCACCTGCCCGCCGCCGAGTCCGCGGAGCCTGCCGGGTCCGCCTCCGACTCCAGCCTCGACGGCCTCACCATCGTCTCCATCCGCTTCGACCGCCAGAAGATCTTCGACGTCTCGGACCCGAAGACCGACGCCTGGTTCTACCGCTGGGCCAACGCCCTCCACGTCGTCAGCAAGGAGAACTTCCTGCGCTCGATGCTGCTCTTCAAGGAGGGGGACCCGTACTCGGCGAGCGCCGCCGCCGAGAGCGCCCGCATCCTGCGCTCGCTCGACATCATGAACCCGGTGGAGATCAGCGCGCGGCGGGTCGAGGGCGGGGTCGAGGTCTTCGTCGAGACCCGCGACAAGTGGTCGCTGCAGATCGGGGGCGAGGCCGGCGTCACGGGCAACCGCTCGAGCTTCGGCTTTAACCTCGAGGAGCAGAACCTCCTCGGGTGGGGCAAGACCGTGCGCTTCGGCTTCGAGTCGGACGACGAACGCAACGCGCTGTCGTACCTCTACTTCGACCCCAACGTGTTCAACAGCCGCTGGCAGCTCTACCTCGAGCACTCCAACCTCTCCGACGGCTCGCGCGAGGAGCTCCGCGTCGACCGTCCCTTCTACTCCCTCGCCACCCGCTGGTCGCTCGGCGCCGAGTGGCTCAGCGAGCAACTCATCTCCTATCTCTACTCGCAGTCCGAGCAGGTGGTCAGCGGCCTGCGCGACCGCGAGTCGATGCGGTTCTGGGCCGGCACGCGCCTGCCCGGCGACAGCCACATCACGCGCCGCCTGAGCGGCGGCTGGGAGCACCGCCGGAGCCTGTACTCCGACTGGCGCTTCGAGGGCTCCGGCGACGCCTACCCCCAACCCGAGGACCTTCGCATCGAGGGGCCGAGCCTCGCCTACGAGCAGATCTCCGACCGCTTCATCGTGGTCGAGGGCTTCCGCGCCTGGGAGATCCAGGAGGACGTCGCCCTGGGGCCGAACTTCTCGCTGGCCGCCGTGCTCTCGGCGCCGCGCTTCGGCGGCGACCGGGAACGCCTCCTGTACGCGGCCGGCGTGCGGGCGGCCACCCGCCGCGGGCGCTGGCTGGTGCTCGGCGACGGCTGGCTGTCGGGCCGATGGGAGGACGACGGGGCCCGGAACCTGGTCGCCGGCATCCAGCTCGGGGCCGCCGAGCTCGGGCCGAAGGGCTGGCAGCTGCGGCTGCTCGCCGAGGAGTCGCACGCTCTCGACCTCGACCGCCAGCTCACCCTCGGCGCCGACGTCGGGCTCCGCGGCTGGGACCCGGACACCTTCGACGGCACCGGCCGCGCCCTGCTCAACGTGCAGTGGCGCACCCTTCTCAAGCGGGACGTGCTCGGCCTCTTTTCGTTCGGCGTGGTGGCCTTCGCCGACGCCGGCGCGACCTGGGGCCCGCGGGTCGGGCCCGACACCGATGGGGTGCGATTCAACGCCGGCATCGGGCTGCTGCTGGACCTCTCCCGCCTCAGCCGCACCAATCTGCTGCGCATCGATCTCGCCATGCCCGACGACGG
>DATIVB010000369.1:0-4035 GCA_035466375.1 Chondromyces sp. | reverse complement strand
GCCGATCAGCACCAGCGGCACCACCTCGAGCGCCGAGAAGGTGGCGCCGAGGGCGAGGATCGAGGTCGGCGTGCCCGTGAAGTAGAGGTGGTGGAAGGTGCCGATGATCCCGCCGACGAGGAAGATGTTGGTGGAGAACAGGACGGCGCCGGTGGCGAGCTTCGTCCGCAGCAGGCCGAGTCGGACGAAGAGGAAAGCGATCACCACGGTGGCGAAGACCTCGAAGAAGCCCTCGACCCAGAGGTGGACCACCCACCACCGCCAGTACTCGGCGATGGCCAAATTGGTCTGGCGCCCCCACATCAGCCCCGCGCCGTAGAAGACCGCGATGGCCGCCGATGCGATGACGAACATCCCCAGCAGCGAGCGGGTGTCCTCGCCGCGGCGCAGGGCCGGCCAGATCGCGCGCACCATGAGGAAGAGCCAGATGAAGAGCCCGGCGAGCAGGAAGATCTGCCAGAATCGCCCGAGGTCCACGTACTCGTAGCCCTGGTGTCCGAACCAGAAGCCGGTCTCGAGGCCGAGGCGCTGCATGATCGACGCCCACTGCCCGGCGAGGGAGCCGACGACGATGACCAGCAGCGCCCCGAAGAGCACGTTGACCCCCAGGCGCTGGTACTTCGGCTCGTGCCCGGAGACCGCGGGCGCGATGAAGAGCCCGGTCGCCAGCCAGGAGGTGGCGATCCAGAAGATCGCGAGCTGGATGTGCCAGGTCCGGCTCAGCGAGTAGGGGAGGATCTCCGACAGCTCGAAGCCGTAGAGTCCGCCTCCCTCGACCCCGTAGTGCGCCGTCACCACCCCCATCCCGACCTGAACGAGGATCAGCGCCGTCACGACCCAGAAGTACTTGAGAGTGGCTTGCATCGACGGCGTCGGCGCGAGACCCAGCAGGGGGTCGCGGTCGGGCAGCTCGGAGTGGTCGATCGAGTCGTCGCGGTGGCTGGCGTACCACCACGCGAGCACCCCGATGCCGGCGATGAGCAGGATCACCGAAAAGCCGGTCCACAGGTGGAGAGCGGGCTGGGGGACGTTGCCGACGATCTCCTCGGGCGGCCAGTTGTTGGTGTACGTGATGGCCTCTCCGGGGCGCTCGGTGACGCAAGCCCACGAGGTCCAGAAGAAGAAGCCGGTGAGCTGGTGCAGCCGCTGCGGGTCGCTGACCGTCGGGGTCTTCATGGCGTAGGCTTCGCGTAGGTCGGCCAACGCCGGGTCGTCGCTGAAAAGCGCGCGGTAGTGGCGGGCGGTGGCCTCGATGGCCTCGGCCCGCAGCGGCGACACCACGAGGTCACCGGTCTCGGCGTCGTAGGTATTCGCCCGCAACTCCGATTGGAGCCGCGCCTGCAACGCCGCCCTGGTCTCGGCCGCGAGCTCCGCGAAGGGCGCTCCATGCTCCTCCATTGCCCAACGCTCGAGCATCAAGACGGCCTCGCGGTGCAGCCAGTCCGCGGACCAGTCGGGCGCGACGTACGACCCGTGCCCCCAGACGGTCCCGAGCTCCTGGCCGCCGGTGGACTGCCAGACGTTCTGGCCGTCTTTGATCTCGGCGCCGGTCCACAGCACGCGGCCGTCCGTGGTCACCACCCGTTCCGGCACCGGCGGTGCGGCGCGGTAGATCTCGCGGCCGAAGTAGCCGAGCACGGTGAACGAGCCCACGATCACCAGGGCGAACGCGATCCACAATCTCCGATAACTCATGACGCATCTCCTCCTGAGTTCGCGACGTCCCATCCTGTCGGGGGCCGCGATGGCGTTGCTCCGGGTCCGATCCCATTCCGGTCGGGGGGTTCCTCTGATGCGGCCGACCCGGACCGGCCGGTCCGGGTCCGGCGTGGGGTGCCAGGTGTCCATCGGGAGATCGGGCGCCAGGTCGGGTGGGGCGGTGACAAGCTCATGATCTCAAAACATCCTTATATCCTTTGAGTTTCCAAAAAAATCAACCGGTGTCGTAGCCGAGGTCGGCGATCCGGGTCTGGGCCAGCATGCGGTGGGTCGCGCTGCGGATCTCCTCCCACTGGTCGTGGAGGGGGCACGGGTGGGTGGGGTCACACTGCGGCAGCCCGAACGCGCAGCTGTCGAGGTCTGAAGTCGGCCCCTCGAGCACCTCGAGCACCTCGAGGATGGGCCGCTCGAGCGCCGACGGGCGCAGCTTGAAGCCGCCGCCCCAGCCCTTCCGGGAGTCCACGAAGCCGTGCTTGCGGAGCTGGTTGAGGATCTTGGACAGGTAGTTGGCCGGGATGCCCGTGATCCGCGCCAGCTCCTCGCCGCTCAAACGTTCATCGCGTCGGAGCGCCAGCACGCCGAGCAGGTGGAAGGCGTAACGGGTGGTTCGCGAGTACACGGGAGAACTCACCGCATGAGTTTATCCGTTGAGATGAGGGCTGTCAAGAGCGGCTTCGGGCAGCATCTGCCGCTCCCTGAAGACGGGTGCGATGGCCGCCGGATCGTCGGTCATGACGCCGGTGGCGCCGGCGTCGAGCAGGGCGCGTGCCTGGAGGGGGTCGTTGACCACCCAGTAGTCGACGCGCAGCCCGAGGCGGCGGCAGCGCGCGACGAACGGCCGCCCGTCGAGACGTACCGGGCCGGAGCGCACCGGCACCTGCGCGGCCTGGCCGGCGATGAGGCGACGTGCCAGCGGCACGGGCAGGAAGCGCAGCGCCACCACCTCCGGCCGGGTGAGCGCGGTCCATCCCCGGTAGCCGAGCCCGCGGATGCGGCGCACCACGCGGGTGCTGAAGCTCGCCAGGATCACCTGCTCCTCGGCGCCGTGCCGGGCCAGGACCTCGAGCAGCTCGGGGACCGCACGCGGGTCGTCGGGCTTCAGGTCGATGCTCATGGGCACCGCCGGGAACGCCTCGAGGACCTCGCCGAGGGTCGGGACGTGATAGCGCGACGAGGCGTCACCGCCGGCCTTCAGCCGCCAGCGTCTGACCCGCTCGAGCGTCACGAGACTGATGTGGTCCGGTTCGCCGGCCAACCGCCGCCCGTCGGGGTCGTGCGAGATCACCGCGTGCCGGTCGGAGGTGAGGTGGACGTCGAGCTCGAGGGCGTCGGCGCCGTCCGCGATGGCGCGCTCGAAGGCCGGCAGGGTGTTCTCGGGTAGGTGAGCGGAGGCCCCGCGGTGGCCGTACAGGCGCAGCTCGTGGGCAAAATGCCGCATGGCTCGTCCATGGTAGAGCACCCGTCCGCTCTCGGGACGAAAACCCGGCCGCAGGCGGTTACCACCGGTGAACCGAACGAGAGGGGACGCACCGTGAATATCCAGGACCTCCTACCGCGGGACCTGTTCGCAGGACAGGTGGTGTTCGTCACCGGCGGCGGCAGCGGCATCAACCTCGGCATCGCAGCGAGCTTCGCCGCCCTGGGCGCCGACGTCGGCATCTGCGGACGCTCGCGCGAGCGGCTCGAATCCGCGGCGAGACAGCTCGAGGAGCTCGGCGCGAAGGTGGCGGCGGAGGTGGCGGACGTGCGCGACTTCGACGCCCTCGCGCAGGCCCTCGACGCGACCCGGAACGCGCTCGGCCCGGTCAACCACCTGGTGTGCGGCGCCGCGGGGAACTTCCCCTGTCCGGCCGAGGAGCTGAGTGCCGGCGGCTTCAAGTCGGTGGTGGACATCGACCTGCTCGGCTCGTTCAACGCCAGCCGCGCCGCATTCGCTCAGCTCAAGGAGACGCGCGGCACGATCCTCTTCATATCCGCCGGCCAGGCGTTCATCCCGTACCCCCTGCAGGCCCACGTCGGCGCCGCCAAGGCCGGTGTCGACCACCTGATGCGCAACCTGGCGCTCGAGTGGGGCCGCTTCGGGATCCGCTGCAACTCCGTCGCCCCGGGGCCCATCGAGGGAACCGAGGGCATGAGGCGCCTGGCGCCGGGCGACGAGACCTTCCACGAGCGGCTGCGGGCGGCGATCCCGCTCGGCCGCTACGGCACCGTCGAGGACATCGGCCACGCAGCGGTCTTCCTCGCCTCACCGCTCGCGAGCTACATCACCGGCACCCTGCTCGTCGTCGACGGCGGCCAGAACCTGCCGGGCTCGTG
>DATIVB010000368.1:0-3706 GCA_035466375.1 Chondromyces sp. | reverse complement strand
GTGGCCGAGCGGTTTGAAGATGTCGTCGGCCAGCCCTTCGCCCTTTTCCAGCGCCGCCCGGCGGTGCACCGGGTCGAACACGAAAAGCCCGGCGTAGGCCGGTCCCCGGTGCTGCAGGAAGTGCGCTCCGTTGCCCAGATCCGGAACGACCGATTTTCCGTCCTTACTGATGACCCCTACGATGCCGCACACGG
Source organism: Chondromyces sp. (assembly GCA_035466375.1). GTDB lineage: Bacteria > Acidobacteriota > Thermoanaerobaculia > Thermoanaerobaculales > Sulfomarinibacteraceae > Sulfomarinibacter. The sequence goes on along the minus strand of DATIVB010000368.1, from coordinate 3,512 downwards.
TCCCCCCTCTGAGGCGGACACTATATCCCACCCGCCCGCCCGGCCGGATGCGAAATGCGAGAGAGGAGATGGGCGATACAAGATGCGAGTTCCGCCCCTCCGCCCTTCTTCCCCTCGGCCCCTCCGCCCCTCGGCCCCTCCGCCCCTCGTCCCCTCCGTCCGGGCGGGTGGTTCGGTCACTCTCCCTGGCGTTCGATCTCGCCGGTCATCGGGACGAAGCGGACCGGGATGACCGACTTTTCGTCGAAGTCGTCGCCGAGGCGGGTGATCACCTTGAGTTCCTGGTAGAAGTCGCCGACCGGGATCACCATCTTGGCACCCTCGGCGAGCTGGTCGAGGAGCGGAGGGGGGATCGTGGCCGGCGCTGCCGTGACGATGATGCCGTCAAACGGCGCCGCCTCGGGCCAGCCCCCGTAGCCGTCGCCGCACCGCACCTGGACCGAGGTGTACTCCAGCTCGGTGAGCAGGTCCCGCGCCCGTTCGCACAACCGCTGACGGATCTCGATGGAGTAGACATCGACACCCATGCCGGCCAGCACCGCGGCCTGGTACCCCGAGCCGGTGCCGATCTCGAGGACCCTGGAGCCCCGGCCCACCTCGAGGAGCTCGGTCATGAGAGCGACGATGTAGGGCTGCGAGATGGTCTGCGAGTCGCCGATGGGCAGCGGCGTGTCGCTGTAGGCCCCCTGGCGGCTGGCCTCGGGCACGAAGAGATGCCTCGGCACGGAGCGCATGCTCTCGAGCACCAGCGGGTCCTTGACCCCCCGGGCCTCGATCTGCTGGCTCACCATCCGTTCGCGCTGCATCTGCCAATCCGCGGCGGCCGCTTCCGGGGTTCGACCACTGGACGAGTCGCACCCGCCGACGGACAAGAGGCCAAGCGAAACGGCGCTTGCGCTCAGCAGCTGGCTCACGAGGCCGCCACGCTTCATTGTCCGTCCCTCCCTTTTCCCGAGGCCTCGTGGGCACCCGGCGCCGCCCGCCGATCTGAACCACGAGCTCGGGTTGCCCGAGGGCCACGAACGGGTGCCCTTGCCGCCCACCGCTCATGGTAGACCAACTGCAGGTCGGGTGCCATCCTCACGTCGGCCGCAGACCATGCAACACCCGTACCCGGGGAGGAGTTCCTGAGTTTTGAGTTTTGAGTTCCCACCCGCGCCCCCGGGGGGAGGACGAACGTTCAAACGTTGGAAAATTGAACGTTCGAATGTTCCACCCGCTCGCCCACTCAGATACGAGATACGAGATACGAGATCTGCCCCTCCGCCCGGATTCAGGAGCAGCGCCAGCGACAGATGACAGCGTCCGGGGCAGCAACCAGCGAACGTGTCAGCGACCGGGGCAGCGGGCAGCCGGTGCGGCCGCGGCGTGGCCGCCTCCGGATCGTTCACACGGATCGATTCGAGGAGTTCATTGAACCACAGAGGCACAGAGGCACAGAGCCGGGTTGGGGGTCAAGGGTCAAGGGTTAAGGGTTAAGAGTGAAGGGTTCAGGGGTAAGGGGTCACGGGTCAAGACTCGCGCATCCAACCCGTCATGCTTCACCTCTTCACCTCTTCACCTCTTCACCCGGACATGGCGGGCGGGTGGAAATTCGAAATTCGAAATCCGAAATCCGAAATGGGCGGGCGGGCGGCATTCCTAATTCCTCATTCCTCATTCCTCATTCCTAATTCGTGGTTCCCGCTTCCTTCGGCCCCCTCGCCTCCCCTCCCCCGTGCCCTTGCCGGTCGGTGTAAACTTGAAGGCACCAATGAACACTGCGGAGGAGTTGCCATGAAAGGTGCATTGAAGTCCATAATCCTCGTCACCGCGATTGCCGCCGTCCTCGCCTCGGGACCCGCGACGGCGCAGGACGCCACCGGGAACCTCCGGTACTCGATCACCGTCACCAAGTTCGAGAACCAGGCCGGGTGGCACGGCCAGTGGGACATCGGCGACGCCTGGGGCACCGTGCTCACGGACATGCTCAACCAGTCCGGGAAGTTCATCGTGCTCGGCGAGACCGACATGCGGGCGGCCGCTCTCGACGAGCAGGACTTCGCGGCCTCCGGCCGCACTGCCGGCGGCGCCAAGGCGCCGGTCACCGGCCAGATGACGCCGGCCCAGATCCTGGTCAAGGGCGCCATCACCCACGTTCAGGGCGACACCGGCGGCGCCGACGGCGGTATCCGCATCAAAGGCTTCAAGGTCGGCGGCGGCGGCGGCAAGGGCGAGGTCAACGCCACCGTCTACCTGATCGACTCCACCACCGGCCAGGTCGTGGCCTCCACCAACGTCGTCGGCACCCACAAGCGCAAGGCCCTCGGCGTGGGCTACAACGCCGGTGGTTGGGGCGCCGCCTTCGGCGGGCACGCCAACGACAACGTCGGGCTGGCGGTACAGGACGCGTGTGCACAGGCCGTGGACTTCCTGACCGCGCAGTTGCCGAACATCCTGTGGAGCGGTTCGGTTGTGATGGTCAAGGACGGCCAGGTCTACGTCAACCGCGGCTCGCGCGAGGGGATCGGCGTCGGGCAGACCTTCTCGGTGGGCGAGGTGGAGGTGCTGCGCGACCCCGACACCGGAGAGGTGCTCGACGAGAGCATGTCCGAGATCGCCCGCCTCAAGGTGAGCCAGGTCAAGGAGAAGCTCTCCATCTGCGACGTGGTCTCGGGCGATGTGTCGCGCGTGGCCAAGGGCATGACCATCCATCTCGACTGAATCTCATCCGATCGGATCGCAGTCCGGGCCGCGGGGCACCTGCTTCGCGGCCCGGAAAGTCTTCGGCCACCGCGCGCGGCTGTGTCATAATTCGGGGGACGTCCGGTGAGTCATGAGAGCGCCAAGTGTCCTCGTGGGTTGGGCAGGCGTGGCGGTGGCCGCGCTGCTGCCGTGGTGCCTCGCCGGCGAAGCCTTCGCCCAGGAGGTCGGCTTCCGCACCGTGGCCAGCCCCTTCCAGCAGGAGTTCGACTACACCATTGGTGACGAGCTGCGCCCGCAGGTGGAGGTCGACGGGGTGCGCTGGATCCGCTTCGCCGTCACGAACCCGGACGAGCGGGACGTGCCTTCCGACAAGCCCGTGCCGGTCGAGATCGCGCTCGAGCTCCGCGGCGGCGACGAAAACGCCAAGGTGCAGCTCGTGGTGCTGTTCGAGGACGAGCACGGAAGGCCGCTGCACCGCCTGTCCTGCGATCCGGTGAAGACCGGACGCGAGCGCGTCAAGGAGATCGTCCAGAGGCACAAGGTGCCCGGCGCCGCGCTCGAGCTGACCCGGAAGGTCTACCTCTACTTCGAAGTCATCCGTTGAGGTGCTCCGCCCCTCACCAGGAGGTCTGACGCCGCAGCAGGGCCAGGAACTCCTCGCGCACCAGGCGGTCGGCGAAGCACCCGCGCAGCGCCGAGGTCGTGGTCATCGCCCCCGTCTTCTTCACGCCGCGCATCTCCACGCACAGGTGGCGGGCCTCGATCACCACCATCACGCCCTGGGGCTCGAGCCTGGACCACAGGAACTCCGCGACCTGCTCGGTGAG
>DATIVB010000367.1:0-2373 GCA_035466375.1 Chondromyces sp. | reverse complement strand
TTTGATGGAACCGAAAGGACGCCACATGGATCACGTGGAACGATATCTCGAGGTCTACGAGAGCTTGCGCCGCCGCAAGCGTTGGGGCACCGACCCCAACATCCTCCGCTTCGCGGCGCTGACGCTGGCCGCATCCGAGGTCGATCCGGAACGGGTCGATCTCGAGGCCGCGGCCAAGGCCCTGGTCGACGAGGCCGGCGGCTTCTCGCCCCTCAACTCCCCCATCCGCCACGCGGTGGCCGCGATCCTCATCCGCCGCGGGATGGACCCCACGGCCACCGTTCGCCGCATCAAGGAGACCCTCGCCCTCTTCAAGGAGGCGAAGCTCCAAAAGGGCGGCACCAGCCCCTACCTCGCGGCCCTGCTCCTGGTGCTGGATGCTGAAGGAGAAGCTCCCTCACCGCGACCCGTGCAGCGCATGAAGGCCATCCTCGACCGTTGGAAGGACGACCACTGGTGGCTGACCGGTCCCGGGGACTACCCGATGGCCGCCATGCACGCCGCCCGCGACTCGAGCGTCGAGCAGATCGCCCTCGAGGCCGAGGTCGTCTACCAGGCGGCCCGGCGCCTCCGGTTTTCGCGCGGCAACCAGCTGCAGCTGGCCTCGCACCTGCTGCTGTTCTCGGATGCCGGCCCCCGTGAAGCCGCGGAGCGTTTCGCCCGCATGGCGAACGCGCTGCGATCCGCCGGCCAGCGGATCGGCGAGAGCCAGTACGACGAGGTGGCGCTGCTCGTTCTGTCGCGCGTCGGTGCGGAGGTGGCCGCGTCGCGGGCCCTTGCCGTGCGCGACCGGCTGCGCGCCGTCAAACCGAAGCCGCCGGCGGCCATCGCCTTCTCCATCGCCTGCGGCGTCGTGCTTGCGGAGACGGCGCGCGGCCTCGAGGGGCTCGACGACGCCGGCGCCGCGGCCAACCTCCGCGCCGTGCAGTCGGTGGTCGAAGCCCAGCAGGCGGCCATGATCGCCTGCCTCGCCGCGACCACGGCGGCAACCAGCGCGGCCGCCTCGTCCTGAGCGAGGTCCCGAACCCCTGCGCTTATCGCACCCAGGCGGATGCCGAGGCGCTGCTCGGAGAGCGAGCCGGGCTCCGGCATGAGCCTCGACGCCGGAGGGCCGGCGCGCCTCGACGGCGAGCCGATCACGCACGCACGCGCGCACCCCGGGGCCTTGACGTTCGCCGTGCGCTGATAGAGATTCAAGGCAGAGACCCCGGGCGCGACCGACGCACGAGGACCGGGAGAATCCCGGGCGCTTTGTGGCGTCCGCACATCAACCCACGCGGAGGTGAACCATGTCGTTCCTGAAGAGATCCACAACCATGATCCTGCTCGGCCTGCTCGCTGCGTGCGGCGGTACGGCGCCGCCGCCCATCGACCTGGCGGCCGAGGAGGATGCCATCCGCGAGCGCACCCGACAGTGGAAGGAGGCCGTGGCGGCGAAGGACCTGGACGAGGTGATGAGCTACTACGCCTCGGACGCGGTGCAGATGGTGGCCGGCATGGCACCGATGGTCGGCCACCAGGCCATCCGAGATTGGCTCGACACCTGGCTGCTCGACCCGGCCATCGACAACCACTTTGCCGCCGACGCGGTCGAGATCGCGAGCTCCGGCGATCTCGCCTACGAGCGCGGTTCCTGGACATTCACCAAGGAGTCACCCGAAGGACCGGAAGAGGACTTCGGCAAGTACGTCTGCATCTGGAAGAAGGTCGACGGCACCTGGTACGCCGCGCTCGACATCAGCCAGAGCGACGCCGCACCCCTCGAGCCGTGATGTGGGCGTGAAATCATCAGTGCCAGGATTCAGGATGCTGGGAAGTTCCAACGGCGAGTGGGGTTCAACCAACCTCCTAAGATCCTAAAGCCCGGCACCGAAGGTAGGAAGGTGCCCGGCACCTTCAAGGAACGTGAAACCTATCCAAAAGGGTTCTCGACGACGACGCCGTCGAAGTCCATGCCCGACTGCAGGTCCTCGCTGAGCAGGCGCCGGCAGCCGCCGGACCGCGCGGCCTCGACGATCAGCGCGTCCCAGACCGCGATCCTGAAGCGCCGACCGGCGTCGATGGCCCGCCGCACGAGCTCGGCATCGGTCGCCACCACCGGCAGGCAGCAGAGCTGGTCGATGACCTCCCGGGCCCGGTCCTCGTCCAGCGGCGATTCCAGCTTGCGCGTCAGAACCCACCACGCCTCGAGCAGGATTTGGGTGCTGACGACCAGGCGCCCGCCTCCGGTCAGCAGGGCGATCGCGGTCCTCTGCCGGGCGGGATCGGCCCGATCGAAGGCGTAGACCACCACATTGGTGTCGAGGAAGGTGCTCATTCCGGTTCGTGGACCGACAGGTCGCGTTGGAACCGGTCTTCGTACAGCTCAGCGCG
>DATIVB010000366.1:0-3505 GCA_035466375.1 Chondromyces sp. | reverse complement strand
CTGATCATCGTCGAATCGCCGGCCAAGGCGCGGACCATCTCCCGCTTCCTGGGTCCGGACTACGTGGTCGAGTCGTCCATCGGCCACATCCGCGACCTGCCGCCGTCGGCCTCGGAGATCCCGCCCAAGTACAAGAAGGAGCCCTGGGCCAGGCTCGGCATCGACGTCGAGCGCGACTTCGCGCCGCTCTACATCATCCCGAAGGAGAAGAAGAACCAGGTCGCGACCCTGAAGAAGAAGCTCGCTGACGCGTCCGAACTCTACCTCGCAACTGACGAGGACCGCGAGGGCGAGGCCATCGCCTGGCACCTGGTCGAGGTCTTGAAGCCTGCGATCCCGGTCAAACGCATGGTCTTCCACGAGATCACCGACGCCGCGATCGCCCGCGCGATGCAGTCGCCGCGCGACATCGACAGCCGCCTGGTGGCGGCGCAGGAGACGCGCCGCATCCTCGACCGTCTCGTCGGCTACGAGGTGTCGCCCGTGCTGTGGCGCAAGCTGGCGCCGAAGCTCTCCGCCGGCCGCGTGCAGTCGGTCGCCACCCGGCTCATCGTCGCCCGCGAGGAGGCGCGCATGCGCTTCGTGGAGTCGGTCTTTGCCGGCCTGGAGGCGACGCTTTCGACCGCCGACGACGCCGGCTTCTCGGCCCGTCTCGCCGAGCTCGGCGAGCGCAGGATCGCGATCGGCAAGGACTTCGACGCCGACACCGGCGAGCTCAAGGGAAATGCGCTGGTGCTCGACGCCGAACGGGCGGGCGCCCTCGCCTCCGAGCTCCGCGACTCCGACTTCACGGTCACGGAGGTCGTCGACAAGCCCTTCACCAACCGGCCCTACCCGCCCTTCATGACCTCCACCCTGCAGCAGGAGGCGGGGCGCAAGCTGCATTTCAACGCCCGCCGCACGATGCGGGTCGCGCAGAGCCTGTACGAGAACGGTTACATCACCTACATGCGGACCGACTCGCTGACCCTTTCGCACGAGGCCATCGAGGCCTCGCGCAGCCAGGTGCGGGAGCTCTACGGCCACCAGTACCTGCCGGAGCAGCCGCGGGTCTACCGCTCGAAGTCGAAGAGCGCGCAGGAGGCGCACGAGGCGATCCGCCCCGCCGGCGCCCGCTTCCGCAAGCCCTCCGACCTGCGCGGCGCGCTCGACGCCGACCAGTTCAAGCTCTACGAGCTGATCTGGAAGCGCACCCTGGCGTCTCAGATGAAGGACGCCGTCGGCACCCGGACCCAGGTCCGCATCGAGGCCCCCACTGCGAACGACGGCGCCGCGGTCTTCACGACATCGGGCAAGGTCATCCGCTTCGCCGGCTTCCTGCGCGCCTACGTCGAGGGCTCGGACGACCCGTCGGCCGAGCTCGCCGACCAGGAGAAGGTGCTGCCGCCCCTGACCACCGGGCAGCGGCTGCGGCTCTCCGAGCTCGAGCCCACCAGCCACACCACTCAGCCGCCGGCGCGCTACACCGAGGCGAGCCTGGTCAAGGAGCTCGAGGCGCGCGGCATCGGCCGCCCCTCGACCTACGCCAGCATCATCCAGACCATTCAGGACCGCGGCTACGTGTGGCACAAGGGCCAGGCGCTGGTGCCGACCTTCACTGCCTTCGCGGTCACCCGGCTGCTGGAGCGCCACCTCCCGGACCTCGTCGACTACGACTTCACGGCCCGCATGGAGGACGAGCTCGACGCCATCGCCCGCGGCGAGCACGAGGCGGTGCCGTGGCTGCACGCCTTTTACTTCGGGACCACCGACGACGGCAACGGCAAGCCTCCGATCCTGCGCATGGGGCTGCACGCGCTGGTCGCGACCGGCGACGACATCGAGCCGCGCGAGGCGTCGCGCATCACCATCGGCCAGACCGCGGACGGCGAGCGGGTCGCGGTGCGCCTCGGCCGTTTCGGGCCCTATGTCCAGATCGGCGAGTCCGAGCAGCGGGTCTCGGTCCCCGACGACCTTCCGCCCGACGAGCTGTCGCTCGAACGCGCGCTCGAGATGATCGGGCGCGCCGCGGAGGCCGACCAGCCGCTGGGGAACGACCCCGACACGGGGCTGCCGGTCTACGTCAAGAGCGGCCGCTTCGGGCCCTACGTACAGCTCGGCGACCGCGACGACGACGGCAAGCCCAAGATGGCAAGCCTGTGGAAGAGCATGAAGCCCGAGTCCCTCACCCTGGACGAGGCGCTGCTCCTGCTCTCCTTTCCGCGCGAGCTCGGACCGCATCCCGAGACCGGCGAGCCCGTCACCGTCCAGGACGGCCGCTATGGGCCCTACGTCAAGATGGGCTCCGAGACTCGCAGCCTCGAAAACCAGGAGCAGCTGGCCACCATCACACTTGAAGAGGCGGTGGCCAAGCTCGCCGAGCCCAAGCGCGGCCGCCGCGGCGGCGGCGGCTCGTCGGCGATCGCCGAGCTCGGCGCCCACCCCGCTTCGGGCGCACCGGTCCAGGTCAAGAGCGGCCGCTTCGGGCCCTATGTCACTGACGGCACCGTCAACGCGACGATCCCGAAGGGCACCGAACCGGAATCGGTCAGCCTGGAGCAGGCCGTGGAGCTCCTCGCCCGGCGCGAGGAGAAGCTCCGCGACCAGGGCAAGGACCCGCGGGCGAAGAAGGCGAAGAAGGCGAAGAAGGCGAAGCGTTAGAACGTTGGAACGTTAGAACGTTGCACGTTCCCGCCCGCCCGCCCATTTCGGAATTGGGATTTCGGATTCCGGATTTCCACCCACCCGTCAGGGAGTATGGCGACAGTCCGGAGGTGTTCTCTCCAGACGCTGACGACGCGAAGCCGGAGTTCACGATTCGTTGCTCCTTGCTCCCTGCGGCGTCGGGGGGTGCGGGCGGGAACTCAAAACTCAAAACTCAAAACTGGCGGTCCTATGGCACGAGGATTGCTTCTTCGCGGTGCTGACGCGCCTCCCTCGGTGCGTATACTCGGAGGCGGAGCGACTCATGCGGATCCAGACACGACTCTTCCTAGGAACGGCGCTGCTGGTGCTGGCCCTGATGGGGCTGCAGTTCTGGCTCTACGCCCGCCAGCTGCGATCCATCGATGACGACCTGACGCGTGTTGCCACGACGGTCGGCAAGGGGATCTTGACGGAGGACTTCTTCGGCCCCCTTTCGAAAGGCGTCGAGGGTGGGGACGGGATCGGGCCGGGCGGGCAACCAAGCCACGTGGTGGTGGTCGAGCACGCGCAGGTCGAGGGCGTCGACGGCGAAGAGCGTCGGGTCCTCCGCCGCGAGGTCCGCTCGCCCGAGGACTCCACCGTGAGCCACGAGTTCGAGTGGATCATGAAGGACGGCGAAGCGACGGTTGAGAGCGGTGTGCAGATCGGTGACGAGGAGACGACCCGGAGCTCGGTGGCGGTGTTGCCGGCGGGCGTCCGGCGGCTGGTGATCAAGGTCGAGGAGGGTGAACGCCTCGACGATCGTTTTCTCGTGGTGAGTGAGAACGACGAGGACCTGCGCCGTATCCCGATCCCGGTCTCGCCGACAGTCCAGCGGCTC
>DATIVB010000365.1:0-2038 GCA_035466375.1 Chondromyces sp. | reverse complement strand
AAGAACGCCGCCCTGCCCATCCTCGCTGCCACCCTCCTCGCCGACTCCCCGGTCGAGCTCGCGAACCTGCCGGCGATCCGGGATGTGGCGGTGATGCTCGAGGTGCTGGCCGAGCTCGGCGCCGGGGTCGAGGAGCTCGCGCCCGGAACGTGGCGTATCGACGGCGCCGCGGCCGCCGCGACCGCAGTGCCGGCGCACCTGGCTTCCGAGATCCGGGCCTCCTTCCTCCTCGCCGGGCCCCTGCTCGCCCGCCACGGGCGCGCCGATCTGCCGCGGCCCGGCGGCGACCGCATCGGCCGGCGGCCCCTGGACACCCACATCCACGCCCTGCAGGCGCTCGGCGCCGAGGTCGATGTGGCGCCCGATCTCTACCGCCTGCGCGCCCCGAGAGGCCTCGAGGGCACCGACATCTTCCTCGACGAGATGAGCGTCATGGCGACCGAGAACGCGGTGATGGCGGCCGCGCTCGCGCGCGGCACGACGATCATCCGCAACGCCGCCTCGGAGCCGCACGTGCAGGAGCTCTGCCGGCTCGTCGAGGGCATGGGCGGCCGCATCCAGGGTATCGGCACGAACACCCTCGAGGTGGAGGGCCGGCGCTCGCTGCACGGCGCGTCCGCCACGATCGGGCCCGACCCCGTGGAGGTGGGCAGCTTCATCGGCCTGGCGGCGGTGACCGGCGGCGAGCTGCGGATCGTCGGCGCCGAGCCGCGGCTCCACCACCGCATGACCGGGCTCTGCTTCGGCCGCCTCGGCATCTCCTGGCGGGTCGAGGGCGACGACATCGTGGTGCCCGCCGGGCAGGAGCTGGTGGTCCGCGACGACGTCCACGGCGCGATCCCGAAGATCGACGACGGCCCGTGGCCTGCCTTCCCGCCCGACCTGACGTCGATCGCAGTGGTGCTGGCAACCCAGGCCCGCGGCACCATCCTCATCCACGAGAAGATGTTCGAAAGCCGCCTTTTCTGGGTCGACCGGCTGATCGCCATGGGGGCGCGTATCGTGCTCTGCGACCCGCACCGGGCGGTCGTCGTCGGCCCCTCGAGGCTGCACGGGCAGAACCTCGCCAGTCCCGACATCCGCGCCGGCATGGCGCTGGTGATCGCCGCCCTCGCCGCCGAGGGCGAGAGTGTCATCCACAACATCCGGCAGGTCGAACGCGGGTACCAGCACCTGCACCGGCGCCTGCGCGATCTCGGGGCCGACGTCGAGCGTATCGAGGAGTGATCCCGCCGGCGCGGGAGTGACCGCGCCTCAGTCCCCGGCGATGGCCTCCAGGAACGAGGGCCCCAGCACCTCGAGGCGCCAGCCCTCGAGCCCTGCGGACTCGAGGTCGGCGCGCGACCGGCCCGGGGGCTGGCGCTCGGCGAGCGCGTCGATGACCGCACGCGGGCAGAGAAGACCCGGGTGGAGCCCGAGCTCGGCCGCCTTCTCGTCACGAACCGCGGTCAGGCGCTGCCCCCGGCGCCGCACCGCGGCCGGTGGCGGCGGCGTCCGCGGCGGCCGTGCGCGCTCCGGCGCGGGTTGCGGGCTTTCGAGCAGCTGCAGCAGCTCGCGCCCCCAGCGTCTCACCGCTCGCGGCCCGACGCCCGGCACCTCGCCGAGCGCGGCGAGGCTCTCCGGCGGCTGCTCGGCCAGGGCCATCAGCTGCTGGTTGCCCCGCACCTTGAACGGCGGCACATCGAGGTCCTTCGCGACGCCCTCACGCCAGGCGTGGAGCGCGAACAGGCGGTCCCGGGCGGCGCCGCGCAGGGCGCGCGCGCCCTTGAGGCGCTCGAAGGCCAGCGGATCGGGCTCGGGAGCGCTGAAGCGCACCGCCTCGAGCTTGCGGAACTCCTCCTCCGCCCAGTTCCACCGCCCGAGCCCCTCGAGCCTGGCCCGCAACCGCCCCGCGAGCTCGCCGAGAAACGCCGTATCGGCCGCGGCGTAGGCCACCTGCGAGCGCGTCAGGGGCCGCCGTCCCCAGTCCGCCCGCTGGTGCTTCTTGTCGAGGTGGACGCCGAGCTCCTGCTCGAGCAGGGCGGCGAGCCCGGTCTTT
>DATIVB010000364.1:0-2831 GCA_035466375.1 Chondromyces sp. | reverse complement strand
CTGGAACGCCGGTCCGCGCGACGGCGCCGACCGCATGGGTCCGTACGAGGCCTCACTGGTGGGCAACCCGATCGCCGATCCGGAGCGCCCGCTGGAGGTGCTGCGAACCGTGCACTCCTTCGACCCGTGCCTGGCGTGTGCAATCCACACGCACGACCCCGAGGGGAACGAGGTGTCCAAGGTGAGGGTGCTCTAAGAATGAGGAATTTGGAATGAGGAATTAGGAATTCCGAGTTCCGACGTCCAGAATCCGGCCGGGGATTGATCCCCGGCCGTTTTTTTAATTCGGATTTCGGATTTCGGATTTCGGATTTCCACCCATACCCTGCCAAAAAGTACGGAAGGGCGGGAGGCAAAATTCGAAATTCGAAATTCGAACTTCGAAATCGTCGGGTTGTCCATGCCCGCACCTGTTCAGCGGCGCGCGTCTCTGCGACAATTCGCTGATGGATGATCCGAAGCCCATCCGAGTTCTGGGGGTCGGCAACGTGCTGTGCACGGACGACGGCCTCGGCCCCTACGCCATCAAGGTGCTGGAGGCGACGTACGAGTTCGCCGACGACGTCGAGGTGATCGACGTCGGCACCCCCGGGCTCGACTTCACGCCCTACCTTGCGTGCGCGCGCCTGGTGATGGTTCTGGACACCGTGCACGGCAGCGAGCCGCCGGGCAGTCTGCGGCTGCTGCGCGGGGCGGAGATCGTCGCCAAGCCGCCGCCGTCGCGGATGAGCCCGCACGAGCCGGGGCTTCGCGAAGCGCTCATGGCGACCGAGTTCAGCGACTCGAGCCCCCAGGAGATCCTGCTGGTGGGTGTGGTGCCGGCCAGCACCGACCAGGGAACCCGCCTCACCGAGGCCGTCAAGCAGGCGGTGCCGAGAGTGGTGGACGTGGTCGTGGAGGAGTTGACGAGGATCGGCAAACCGCCGGTGCGCCGCAGTCAGCCGGCCGAGCTCGACATCTGGTGGGAGTGACGCCCATGCGATTGACGTCGGGTCACGAGCGGATCCTGATCATCCTGATCGCACTGCACAGCTTCGCCGTCGGCATCATGCTGATGTTCTTCTCCGAGTGGGCGGTGGGCTTCGCCGGCTGGGCCGGCGCCGAGCCGATCTTCTTCATCTGGCAGGCCGGCGCCTTCCACTTCGTGCTCGCCACCGGCTATCTCGTGGAGTACTTCCGCCACCGCACGATCACCTTGCTGTTGATCGCCAAGTCGATGGCCTTCGTGTTCCTGCTCGGGGGCAGTCTTCTGGCCGAGACGCCGTGGTCGGTGTGGTTCTCGGGCGTCGCCGACGGAGCCATGGCACTCGTCGCGTACCTTGTGCACCGTACAGTCTCGGGACGCGCCGACGGATCCTGACGCGCGCCCGATCCTCGACGTGCAACGTTTAAACGTTGAACGTTCGAACGTTCCAACGTTCAGTGACCCCGCTCGGCGGGGCGCGTCAGAACTCCTCGTCGAGCTCCTCGCCGCCGACCTCCTCGTAGATCTCGAGGATCTGGTCGCAGCCGAACTGCACCGTCATCGACAGGTGGTCGTGGATCGCGGCGGCGAGGTCCTCGCCCTCGGGATCGCTGCGCAGTATTTCGACGCAGATCGCATTGATCATCAGCAGCGCGCCCACCACCTCGCGGACTCCGAAGCCCTGCATGAGGCGCTTCTCGGCGAGGTCGCGGCAGTAGGTGGTGAAGAGGCCGCGGTCGCGGGTGCGGATCGAGCTCTGGAGATGGCGCAGCAGGATCATGAACCGCCACTCGAGGACGTCGCGGGGGACGCTCTGGTAGGACGGGAAACGCGAGCCCGAGCCGGGCGACAGGATCTGGTCGAGGTAGGCCGTGCAGATGCCCTCGAGGTGCTTCTCGAGCAGCCGGTTGATGCGCAGGTTGGCGCGCAGGTGGACCTCTTTGAGGGCCGCTCTGTTGAGGCGGTGCCACTCATTGGGGTTCATCTTCCGGTGCTCGATCATGAACGGGAGCCGACGCTGCAGCAGGAGCCGTTTTCGCGGACGCCATCCGAGCCTTTCGTAGGTGTGGCTCGGTTCGGCGAGAAGGTCGGTGTCGAGGTACTTGATCATCCAAGGCCGCTCGAAGGGCCGGTTGCCGAGCACCCGGCCGAGCATGTCGCGGCCCCAGACGCCGATCCCTGCAAGGGCCTTCGGCATCATGACGGGTCGCCGTCTCTGACCGTAGTAGTCGATCGCCGCCAGGTCGAAGAGCGCGCGGTGCGAGAGGGTCTCGCCGGGGCTCGCGATCAGGACCTCGCGCTGCTCGAGATCCTCGGCGCGCTCGATGATCCTGCGGATGAACGGCCCCATCTCGCGGACGTGCATGTACGGAATCGCGGTGATGCCGCGGCCCCCGAGAATGCGGTTGTTCCAGACGTTCGAAAGCCAGGTCTCGAGGAAGAAGTAGAGCGGGGGGTACTCGCACCAGTCGGAGAAGAGGGCGGCGAGGCGCATGATGCAGCACGGGATGTCGTCGTACTCGGCGAGCATTTCCTCGCCGAGCCGCTTGGTCACGGCGTACACGTGGTCGCCGTCGGGCGGGCTCTTCTCGGTGAGCGGGTTGCCGGGTTCGGGAAACGCGCAGGCGGCGAGCGACGAGCTGAAGACGAACCGTTTGAGCTCGAGGCCTCGGCACTCGTCGAGCACGTTGCGCATGCCCTCGACGTTGGTGCGCCAGTACTCGGGGTGTTTTTCGCCGGTGAAGTCGTAGTGGGCGGCGAGGTGGATGAGGTAGTCGGCGCCGCCGGACTCCCGGATGTAGCGGAAGGCCGCGGCGAGGGCCTTGCGGTCGCCGATGTCGACCTGGTACCAGGTGATGTTGTTGTG
>DATIVB010000363.1:0-1522 GCA_035466375.1 Chondromyces sp. | reverse complement strand
GTGAACCGCGCACCGGGCGCGGGAGCAGGGGGCGGAGCATGGCGGCAGTCAAACTCACCATCGTCGGCAACCCGATCGACCTCAGGGTCAGCCAGTGCACCTTCTGCGCCCACCGCAGCCCCGACGGGACCCGCTGCAAGGCCTACCGCAAGGGCATCCCGGTCGAGATCCTCTACAACCTGCACGACCACACCACCGAGTTTCCCGGCGACAACGGGATCCGCTATCAGCCGATCATGCTCGGCTACGTCGACAAGGTCTCGGCCTGACGCCCGATTGCTACAATAAAAGGGTGAAGTTCCGGCTGAAGTCGACGGGAGGTCTCCTATGAGACGCGTGTTCGTGCTTCTGTTCGCGTTCGCACTCATGGCCGCGATGCCGGCCGCTGCGCAGCAGAGCCTCGGCGACGTCGCGGGCTCGATCAAGCTCAAGCGGCCCGAGGGCGAACCGGTGGTCGTCGACGGCTCGTCGCTGGCGCGGACCTCCGGCCCCTCCAGGTCGTCGCTGTCCGGAGATCTCGAGGCGGTCCTCACCGACTGCCGCGACACCACCCGCGACCTCGCGACGATGCTCGAGAACCTGCCCCGTATCACCAGTTACATCTACTCCGACGAGCAGCGGGCCCAGCTCGAGGGATTTGGGTTGGCGCTCGATACGGCGCGGAACAATGTCGCCATGTTCTTCGGTGTGGAGGGCTTGCAGGACGTCGTCGAGAAGGCGGAGAGCGGTATTGCCGAGGCGCAGCAGGCTCTGGCATCCGCCGAGGCGGCGGTGGCCAGGGCCTCGTGGGTCCCCAACGACGTCCGGCGCCTCGCGGAGCACGGGGCGAGTCTGCTCGACGAAGCGCTGGCCGATCTGCGCAAGCTGCAGCGCGCCGGCGCCGCCGCTCAGACCCCGCCGCTCATCGATCCCATCGCCGCCGACGCGTCGATCCGCGGCCTGTGCGGGCGATCGGCCGCCGAGGGCAGCGACCGCTACCGCGAGTGCGAGTCGCGGCAGCGGGCGGCCATCGGGAACATCCGGGGTCGCAGCGCGCTGGCGTCCGGCCTCGACGAAGCCGCCTTCAACACCATCCGCAACCAGTGCCGCACCGAGTGGGTGCACGACTTCGTCGCCCGCGACGGCTGCGAACGGCGGCGGGTCGCGGCGGCCGGCGGGCGATAGTCCGGGTTATCGTATCGGTAACGGCAACGGTAACGGGCTCGGGCTCGGGACGGACAACGAGCACGCCCCGAGGCTGGTCGCACGTGCCGATCGCTCGCCGATACGCCTGAGTCAGCGCACATAGCCTGGTCCCCCGCTTCCCCCGGCGGGGGGGTTCGTTCCGTCCGGCGCCGCTCTCAGTGGTGCCTGTAGACCTCGAGCATGTCCTCCACCGAACGGCGCAGGCTCGCGTCGGCGAT
Organism: Chondromyces sp.; assembly: GCA_035466375.1. Taxonomy (GTDB): domain Bacteria; phylum Acidobacteriota; class Thermoanaerobaculia; order Thermoanaerobaculales; family Sulfomarinibacteraceae; genus Sulfomarinibacter. The sequence continues at coordinate 119 of DATIVB010000363.1, read as the reverse complement.
CAGCTCAACCAGCCTGGGATTGGTCCGGCAGACCCTGCCGAGGTGCGACAGTGCCTCGTTACGCCGCCCCTGGGCGGCGAGGCTGATGCCGAGGTAGAACTCGGCGTCCTCGTGCGGCC
>DATIVB010000362.1:0-6773 GCA_035466375.1 Chondromyces sp. | reverse complement strand
GCCCGGCAGACCGTCGTCGAAGAACTGGGCCTCGTCGATGCCCACCACTTCGGTGCGCGGGTCGAGGCGCGGCATGATCTCATCCGAGCGCTCCACGAGCTCGCAGGGGATGCGCATCTGGGAGTGCGAGACCACGTCGCCCTCCGAGTAACGGTTGTCGAGGCGCGGCTTGAAGACCTGCACCCGCTGGCGGGCGATCACCGCGCGCTTCAGGAGCCGGATCAACTCCTCCGACTTGCCCGAGAACATGGGCCCCGCGATGACCTCGATGAAGCCCGCCCCCGGCCGCGTCGGATTCATCGCTCCAGACACCTCCGAGTGGCAGATGGTATCAGGTTGCACCAGTGAACGAAAAACGTTCGAACGTTGGAACGTTGAACGTTCGAACGTTACTTGTTCACCTTGTGCAGCGCGCGCCCGAGGGCGGCCTCGACCGCCTCCTGGAAGGCCTCGGACATCGTCGGGTGCGGGTGGATGGTGAGCGCCAGGTCCTCGAGGAAGGCGCCCATCTCCAGCGCGAGGGTGGCTTCGGCGATGAACTCGCTGACCCCGCGGCCCACTGCGACGACGCCGAGCAGCTGCTTGGAGTCGGCGTCGGCAACGACCTTGACGAAGCCCTCGGTGCTGTTCAGCGACATGGCGCGGCCGGATGCGCTGTAGGGGAAGGACCCGGTGACGACCTTGTAGTCCTTGGACGCGGCCTCCTCCTCCGTGAGCCCGACCCACGCCACCTCCGGGTCGGTGTAGATCACCGCCGGCACGACGTTGTCGAAGGCCGCCGGCTCGCCGGCGATGACCTCGGCGGCGACCCTGGCCTCCTGGTAGGCCTTGTGGGCGAGGAGCGCGCCGCCGGCGACATCGCCGATGGCGTAGATTCCCGCAGCGCTCGTGCGTTGGCGGTCGTCGACGGTGATGAAACCCTTGTCGTCGGTGGTGACGCCGGCCGCCTCGAGGCCGAGGCCCTCGGAGTTCGGGACCCGGCCCACGGTCACCATCACCACGTCCGCCTCGAGCCGCAGCTCCTCGTCCTTGGGTCCGCGGGCGACGACGACCGAAGGCTCGCCGGCCTCGAAGGCCTCCGCGCGGTGCTCCAGGTGCAGCTTCACGCCGAGCTTCTTGAGCTGGCGCTTGAGCACCTTGCCGACCTCGGGATCGAGGTTGGGCACCACCTGCGGCAGGAACTCCACCACCGACACCTTCGAGCCGAGCTTGGCGTAGACGCTGCCGAGCTCGAGGCCGATGTAGCCGGCGCCGATCACCACCAGCCGCTCGGGGACCGACTGCAGGGACAACGCCTCGGTGGAGCCGATGACCTTGTCGCCGTCGTAGGGAATACCGTCCAGCGCCATCGGACGCGAGCCGGTGGCGATCACCGCCTGCTCGAACTCGATCTCGACGCGCCCGTCCTCCGTCGACACGGAGAGCGTGCGGTCGGAGAGGAACTCGGCCTCGCCGTGGACGACCTCGACCCCGTTCTTCTCACACAGGAAGCCGACCCCCGAGGTCAGCCGCTCGACGATGCCGTCCTTCCACTGCACCAGCTTCGGAAGGTCCACCGTCAGCCCTTCGACCGTCAGTCCCATGGACTCGGCGTGGCGCGCCTCGTACGCGAGGTCGGCGGCGTGGATCATCGCCTTGGAGGGGATGCAGCCGACGTTGAGGCAGACTCCGCCCAGGGTGTCGCCCTTCTCGACCAGAATCACGTCCTTGCCGAGCTGCCCGAGCCGGATTGCGGCGGCATAGCCCCCGGGACCGGCTCCGATCACAACCACTTGACACCCGCGGGAAACCGAACCGACAACCATCACAACCTCGCCATCAGGAGCATCGGGTCGGAGACCAGACGCACCATGTCGCTCATGAACCTCGCCGCCTCGGCGCCGTCGATGTACCGGTGGTCGAAGGACACGCTCAGGTACATCATGCTGCGGATCGCGATCTCGCCGTTGACCACCTCGGGCCGCTCCTTGATGGCGTGCAGGCCGACGATGGCGAGCTCCGGCTGATTGATGATCGGGGTCGCGAAGACCCCGCCGAGGGGGCCGATGTTGGTGATCGTACAGCCACCGCCCTTGAGCTCATCGAGCCGCAGCTCCCTTTTACGGGCGCGCTCGGCCTTGTCGTTGACCTCGGCCGCCAGCTCGATCATGTCCTTGCGGTCGGCGTCGCGGATCACCGGCACGATCAGGCCTTCGGGCGTGTCGACCGCGATGCCGATATTGACGTATCTCTTGATCAGGATCTCCTGCCGCTCCTCGTCGACCGTTGCGTTGAACATCGGGTGCTCGCGCAGCGCCGCAACCAGGGCCTTGATGAAGAAGGGCAACAGGGTGAACCGGGCGCCGGTCCGCTCCTCGATGGCGGGCTTGGCGCGCCGGTAGTGGGCCAGCAACTCGGTCACGTCGGCTTCATCGACGTGGGTCACGTGGGCGGAGTGCTGCTTCGAGTACCGCATCGCACTGGCGATCACCTTGCGGAGATGGGAGATCGGCACCCGCTCCACGTCCCCTTCCCGCGTCGCCTCGACGGCGCCGCGGACCGGAGTCGGGGGAGGCGGCTGCGCTGCCGCGCCGGCCCCGCCTTCCGCCGCTCGCCGCACGTCGTCGTCCGTAATGCGCCCGCCCGGGCCGGAGCCCTGCACCTGTGCGAGCTCCACCTCCAGCTCGCGGGCCAGGGCCCTGGTGCGCGGCGTCGCCAGCGGCCTGCGGGAAGGAACCGGCGGCGGCGCGGCGGCGGGTGCGGCCGCCGATGCGGGCTGTGCGGGCTTGGTCTCGCTCTCGACGGTTTCTCCGGCGCTCTCCCCCGGCTCGCCGATGCTCACCAGCGGGTCGCCCACCAAGATGTCCGCCCCGGCCGCGGCGTGCAGCCGCAGCACGGTGCCGGAGTGCGGCGAAGGAAGCTCGACCACCGCCTTGTCGGTCTCGACCTTGACGAGGGGCTGGTCCTCGGCGACCACCTGGCCCTCGGCGACCAGCCACTCGACGATGCGCCCTTCGTGGATCCCCTCGCCGACGTCCGGGAACTTGAATACGAATGCCATGCCACACCTTCCGTCATCCGCGATTCGCGCCGCGAATCACGGAAAACCTATCAGAAAGAGAGAGACTTCTCGACCGCGGCCACAATCCGTTCTCGGGACGGGAGGTACAGCTTCTCGTTCTGGGCGAGAGGGAAGACCGTGTCGAACCCTGTGACCCGTTGCACCGGGGCCTCGAGCTGCAGCAGTGCGTGCTCGCCGATCTGTGCGGCGATCTCGGCCCCGAAGCCGGCGCTCCGCGGCGCTTCGTGCACGACCACAGCGCGGCCGGTCTTGACGACGCTTGCGATCATGGTCTCGCGGTCCAGCGGATTCAGGGTGCGCAGGTCCACGACCTCCGCGCTGACTCCGCGGCGCGCCAGGACCTCGCTCGCGTCCAGGCACACCCGCACCATGGCGCCCCACGAGATCAGCGTCACCTCGGTGCCCTTGCGCGCCACCGCGGCCTTGCCGATGGGCACCGTGTAGCTCTCGGTCGGCACGGCCTCGCGGAAGGCGCGGTAGATGCGTTTCGGCTCCATGAACAGCACCGGGTCCGGGTCGCGGATCGCGGCGGTCAGCAGGCCCTTGGCGTCGTAAGGGTTGGAGGGCACCACGACCTTGATGCCCGGAGTGTTGAGGAACATCGCTTCATAGCTCTCGGAGTGGTGCTCGGGCGGGTGGATCCCGCCCCCGAAGGGCATCCGCACCACCATCGGGCAACTCAGCCGGCCGCGGCTGCGGTTGCGCAGGCGCGCGGCGTGCGCGAAGAGCTGGTTGATCGCCGGGTAGACGAAACCCATGAACTGGATCTCGGCGACCGGCACGAGCCCGGTGGCGGCGAGCCCGATCGACATGCCCACGATCGAGCTCTCGGCGAGCGGGGTGTCGATGACGCGCTCGGGACCGAAGCGCTCGATGAGCCCGTCGGTGGCGCGGAAAACCCCGCCGTCGACGCCCACGTCCTCGCCGAGCACGATCACCCGCTCGTCGCGCTCCATCTCCTGCAGCATGGCGTCGCGGACCGCCTGCGCGATGGTCAGCTTTCCGGTCGTCGGCTCCGGCACCGCGTGAAGGGCCCGGTTCTCCGCCGTGCCCGAGCTCACGGCTGCACCTCCCCGAGCAGCTGCGCCCGCTGCTCCGCGAGGTGCGGCGGCAGCTCGGCGTACATCGAGTCGAAGATCGCCTCCGGCGCCTGTGGGGGCATGGCCTCGAGCGCCTTGACCTGGGCCTCGACCCAGGAATGGGCTTCCTCGAGCAGCACCGCCTCCTGGTCGTCGTCCCACAGCCCCTGTTGCTCCAGGTAGCGGCGCAATCGCAGGATCGGGTCGCGGGACTCCCACAGCTCGATCTCTTCCTCGCCGCGGTAGCGGCTGGCGTCGTCCGCGGTCGTGTGGTCGCCGAGCCGGTAGGTCACCGCCTCGATGAGGGTCGGGCCCTCGCCGCGCCGGGCGCGCTCGATCGCCTCGGAGGCGGCGGCGTACACCGCGAAGACATCGTTGCCGTCGACCTGGATGCCCGGGATGCCGTAGGCGTGCGCCTTCTGCGCCAGGGTTTCGGAGGCCGTCTGCTGGTGCAGCGGGACCGAGATCGCCCACTGGTTGTTCTGGATCACGAACACCGCCTTGACGCCGAAGACGCCGGCGCAGTTGAGGGCCTCGTGGAAGTCGCCCTCCGAGGTCGAGCCGTCGCCGCCGAAGGTGACCGCCACGGCGTCCTCGCCGCGTAGCTTGAGCGACAACCCGACCCCCGCCCCGTGCTGCCACTGGCTGCCGACCGGGACCGCCACCGGGAAGCAGCGGACGTCCTCCGGGTAGCACGAGCCGCGTTCGTCTCCGGCCCAGTAGGCGTAGACCAGGTGCAGGGGCACGCCGCGCAGCACCATCACGCCGTGCTCGCGGAAGGCGGGGATCAGCCAGTCGTCGTCGCCCATGGCGAGGGCGACGCCGGCCTGCACGGCTTCCTGGCCCTTGATCGGAGGCCAGGTGCCCATGCGCCCCTGGCGCTGCAGCTTCAGGGCCTTGTCGTCGAAGGTCCGCATCAGGACCATGTCGCGATAGAGGCCGCGGACCCGCTCCGGGTCGAGCTCGGGCATCAGCGACTCGTCCACCTGACCCTCCACATCGAGGATCTCGAGGCGCTCCGTCACCGCTTCATACACCCGAACTCGAGGCATAGACTCTCCTCCACGTCCTGTTCGAGTTGTGGCAACAAGCGAGTCGGGCGCGGTATTTCGGAGGAAATTCGGAATTCGGAATTCGGAATTCGGAATACCGCCCGCCCGCCCATTTCGGATTTGGGTTTTCGGATTTCGGATTTCCACCCACCCGCCAAGTCCGGGTGAAGAGGTGAAGAGGTGAAGAGGTGAAGCATGACGGGTTGGATGCGCGAGTCTTGACCCGTCACCCCTTACCCCTTAACCCTTCACTCTTAACCCTTAACCCTTGACCCGGCTCTGTGCCGTCCGTGCCTCTGTGGTTCAGTGGATGCGGTGTGTAGTGCCCGATTCGGTCATGCCGCGGTCGCACCGCCGGCCCATCGCCCCGGCCGCTGACATCTGACCCTGCAGCCTGGGACCGGGCGGGCGGGCGAACAGAACGTTCCAACGTTTCAACGTTCCAACGTTTCAACGTTCGAACGATGGGCGGGGGGGAACCGGCGCCCAGCGCTCGGTGCGGTACGGCTCGAGGAATCGATCCGGGACGGGCTCGAGCGTCCGGTGGACGAGCTCGGCACCCAGGGCGCCCGCGAGCTCGCCGGCGATGCGCACCCCCAGCGCCCGCCAGTCGCCGCCCTCGAGGGCCGGCGCGAGCCCGGCCCGCACCTGCTGCGGGTCGATCCCGAAGATGCGCGCGTACAGGCCCGCGTCGAGGCCGAGAAGCACCGCGGCATGGACCAGCACCGCGCCCCGGCGCCGGGTCTGGGCGCAGCCAACCACTTTACGGCCGTCCACCATGAGGGTGTCGGCAAGCTGGTCGAGGAAGCAGATGGGCGATCGCACCCGGCTCGCCCGGGCCGGGTCGGCGAGGCGCACCGCGCGGCCTCCGAGCGAGCGCAGAGCGGGCTCGATCGCGTCGAGGAGGCGGCCGTAGAGGGCGATGATGCCCTGCGCCCAGGCGTGCCCGGCCGGCAGCGAGAGGCCGACCCCGAGATCGCCGGCGTGGACGACTCCGGTGCCGCCTGTGAGCCGCCGCAGCACGCCGACGCCGTGCTCGCTGCACCACTCGAGGTCGACGTCGGCGGCCGGCTGGCCGTAGCCGAGGACCACCACCGGTCCCGTCCACGAGGTCAGAAAGAGGCTGATCTCGCCATCCGCGGCCCGCTCGAGCAGCCACGCCTCGCGCGCGAGATCCTCCGCCGCCGGGCCGAAGGACTCGAAGACCTGCAGGATGGAAGCGCCCATCGGCGACGATTGAAGCACACTCAACCGCGTAGAGGGCGAGCTTTCACCACCAAGAAACCAAGGCCGCCAAGAAGCGGGCAATTCTCAACCTCGAGCTTCGGACCCTCGCGGACAGCGGGGCTGAGCGTCTGGAGCCTCTGCCAGCGATCGCCATCGAGTTCGAACGCCAGAGATTTTCTTGGTGCCGAGCTTCGTGTCCCTGGTGCCTTGGTAGTTCAGAAGAAAGCCGTCGGCGTCTCCGCGAACGGTCGAATGCACGAGTGGACGCAGCCAGGAGGCTGGCCGATAATCGGCCGCGGAGGCGACCGCCATGTTCTGTCCGAACCGCGAGTGTCCCGACTTCATCTCCACCGG
>DATIVB010000361.1:0-2784 GCA_035466375.1 Chondromyces sp. | reverse complement strand
CTTCGCCATGTTCGACGACGACGGCAACACCCTGACCGTCCACTACAAGGGCGTCAAGCCGGGCAACTTCGAGGAGGCGGTGCAGATCGTCGCCATCGGCAGCTATCAGGAGGGCGTCTTCGAGGCCGAGCAGCTGCTGGTGAAGTGCCCGTCCAAGTACCAGGGCCTCGAAGAGGCCGGCGAGTACGGATCCGAGACCTGATCCGGCGGCCCCCCGGGGTCGTCGTCTGCAGTTGACCTCTCTCGCGATCGGATAGGAGAGCCCATGTACATCCCAGGGACCATCCTGATGTGGACGGCGTTCATCGCCGGTCTCGCCTCCACCCTCACCTACTGGCTGTCGATCAAGGCCCCCGAGCGCTGGCGATCGCTGGCACGGCAGAGCTACGTGCTCATGACTGCGGCCATCGTCGTCGCCTCCGGCGTGCTCATGTACCTTCTGTTGACCCACGACTACCGCCTGCACTACGTCTGGGCCTACTCCGACAACCTGCTGCCGCTGCACTATCTGATCTCCACCTTCTGGGCCGGACAGGAGGGCAGCTTCCTGCTGTGGATCTTCTGGGGGGTCCTCATCGGCCTGCCCTTGATGAAGTTCGCGCGCGCGTACGAGTCGCGGGTCATGGTGGTGTACAACCTGACCCTGCTGTCGCTGATCCTGTTGCTGATCCGACAGGACCCGTTCCGCTTTCACCAGGGATTGACGGCAGCCCTGACGCCGATGGACGGGCAGGGCATGAACCCGCTGCTGCAGAACCCCTGGATGGTGATCCACCCGCCGATCATGTTCATCGGCTACGCCGCCGCAGCAGTGCCGTTTGCCTTCGCCGTCGCGGCGCTCTGGATGCAGCGTTACGACGAGTGGACCAAGGTCTCGCTGCCGTGGGTGCTGCTCTCCCTGGGCAGCCTCGGCACCGCCATCATGCTCGGCGGCTACTGGGCCTACGAGACCCTCGGCTGGGGCGGCTACTGGGGCTGGGACCCGGTGGAGAACGCCTCCCTGGTGCCCTGGCTCGCGACCCTGGCCCTGACCCACGGCATGCTGCTGCAGCGCGGACGGGGCCGCTTCCGGCGCCTCAACCTGGTGCTGGCGAGCGCCGCTTTTCTGCTCGTCGTCTACGCCACCTTCCTGACCCGCTCCGGCGTGCTGGCCGACTTCTCGGTCCACTCCTTCGTCGACCTCGGGATCACCGGCTGGCTGGTCTTCAACATGCTCTTCTTCCTCACCATGTCGATCGGCCTGCTGATCTACCGCTGGCGCGAGATCCCGGCCGAGGTGGGCGACGAGCCGTTCGTGTCGCGCACCATCTTCTTCGTGGTCGGGATCCTGCTCACCGTCCTGATCGGGCTGGTCGTCCTCTTCGGCACCTCGGCGCCGCTGATCTCCAAGATCTGGGGCGAGCCGGCGCAGGTGGGGCCCGACTTCTACAACCGCATGGGCTTCTGGCTGGCGGTGGTGTTCGCGCTGTTCCTCGGCGGCATCCCGTTCCTCGGCTGGAGCCGCGCCCGCGCCGGGGTCGGCCGCATCTTCGCGGCGACCCTGGGCGTGACGGCCGTCCTGGTGGCGGCGTCGGTCGTGGCGGGCCTGCGCGGGGCGCCGGCGGTCATCTACGTCGGAGCGGCGCTGTTCTGCGTCGTCGCCAACTCGTGGGCGACCTTCGAGTACGCCCGCAGCAGGCGCTGGGGATTGGCCGGGGGCCCCGTGGCGCACGTCGGGATCGGCCTGATGCTGCTGGCCTTCCTGACCACCGGCTGGCTCGACCGCGAGCACAAGGTGCGCCTCGCCGAGGGCGAACCTGCCCAGGTTCTGGGCTATACCATGACCTTCCGCGGCGTCGAGAAGCCGACGCCGCAGGCGCGGGACGCCATGGTGGTCGAGGTGACCTCGCCGCGCGGCCGCAACTTCGTGCTCAAGCCGAAGATGTGGGTCAACCAGAAGACCAACCAGCTGATCGCCAACCCGGACATCAAGTCCTTCCTGACCACGGACCTCTACGTGGCGCCGGTGGAGTTCGAGCCGGGCAGGGACGCGCCGGTATCGGGCCGCATGGTGCTGACCAAGGACGTGCCCTCTGCGTTCCGCGACTGGACCCTGACCTTCAAGGGCTTCGACCTGAACCGCCAGAACGCGGTCCCGGGGGCGCTCACGGTCGGGGTGCTGGTCGAGCTCGCCCGGCCCGGTGAGGAGCCGGTCGTGCTCGAGCCGTCGATGGTCTCGACCAACGACGGCGTGCAGCCGGTGGCGGTCGAGATCCCGGGCGTCGCGGGCGGGACCCTGCGCGCCACCGGGATGAGCGTCGACCAGGGCCTGGTGCGGGTGGAGCTTCTGGGCCTCGGCGGCGGCATCGGCCGCACCGCGGTCCTCGCCAGAGGCGAGACCCTGGCCTACAAGGAGCTCGCCATCACGTTCACCGGCTTCGACCTGTCGGACTTCGACCCCGAGGCGGGCAAGATCAACTTCGGCGTCGAGTTCGCGGTCGAGCACGGCGGCCGCACCTACGAGGTGGTGCCGACCGTCCGCGGCGGTCTCGATGGGGAACAACAGGTGGCTTCGGCCACCGTCCCGGGGGCCGGCGGCATCGCCCTGACCCCGGGCCGGATCGATCCCGAGGCGGGCACGGTCGAGCTCCAGGTCTTCGACCCGCTGCTGGCGCCGAAGGCGCGGGAAGCGTCGAGCCTGGTGATCGACGTCTCCACCAAGCCCCTCATCTCGCTGGTGTGGATCGGCACGATTCTCATCGTGATCGGCATCGGCATGGCGATCTCGCTGCGCCGCCATGACGT
>DATIVB010000360.1:0-2004 GCA_035466375.1 Chondromyces sp. | reverse complement strand
GACAACAAGCGCCAGGCTGCGGCGATCAGACGCCAGCTCGACGAGGCCGTCTACCGCTGTCGCATGGAAGGCGAAGCGATCGCCATCGGCCACCTCGACGAGGTGACGCTGCAGGTGCTCGCCGAGGACCTGCCCGGCATCTCGGACCGCGGCGCCGACCTCGTCAAGCCGAGTGAGATGACGAAGTAGGATTTGGTATTTGGGATTTCGGATTTCGGATTTCCCGACCGCCCAGCGCCAACCCATCGTTAGAACGTTCAAACGTTAGAACGTTCAACGTTACGGACGCCCTTCGGGCGTCGTGTCTCCCCGCCACCAGCGAGTGGCCGTAAGGCCTCCCTCCCAACCTCTCCGGTTCGGCTCGCGCCGAACCTGCGACCCCCTCGGCCACGGCCACGATCGCTGCTGTCGGTGAGTTGCCGCCCACCCAACCGTGCGGACAAGACGCCCGCACCACCATTACCACCATCCCCGCCATCACAGCCACAATCCATCCGATGTGATGGTTGTGGGGCACGCGTCCCGCGTGCCGGGTGGGCGCTCGGCGAGTGCGGCAGCATCCCACCCACCCGGCAGCCGAGACGGCTGCCCCACAAGGCCTGGTGAGAGGCGTAGCTCTCTGGGTGCAGGCGCAGCCCCCGCTCCACCATCTCGGCCATCCGTCTCAGCGGCTGGGGGAGCGGGTGGCAACGTTTGAACGTTCAACGTTCAAACGTTCAAACGTTGGGAAAGGGCGGGCGGGCGGTAATCCCAAATCCGAAATCCCAAATCCGAAATCGGGGGTGGGTGCAACTTCGAAATTCGAAATCCGAAATCGGGTGGGTGGGTGGAAATTCGAAATTCGAAATCCGAAATTCGAAATGGGCGGGCGGAAGGGAATTCCTAATTCCTAATTCCGAATTCCTAACTCCGTCTGTGCCAGACGGTTCCGTGCGGGGTGTCCTCGATGACCACGCCCATCTCCGCGAGACGGTCGCGGAGCTCGTCGGCGCGCGCGAAGTCGCGGGCGCCGCGGGCGGCGGTGCGCTCGTCCACCAGGCGCTGGATCTCCTCGTCGGCGCCGCGCTCGGCGGCCGCGGGCAGGATGTCGAGCACCGCGGCGACGTCGGCGAAGGCAGCGTCGAGGACAGGGCGGACCTCGGCCGAGATGCCGTCGCCGTCGAGGGCGGTGTTGACCTGGCGCAGCAGGGTGTGCAGTGCTGCCAGCGCCCGTGCCGTGTTGAGGTCGTCGGCGAGGGCCTCGCGGTAGTCACGCGAGAACTCGTCGACAGCGGCCTGCTCGAGGTCACCCGCCCCCGCGGCAGGCGGCGTGTGCTCGAGCCTCCGCAGGGTGTTGGCGATGCGCTCGATCGCCTGCGCCGCGGCGTGGAGGCCGTCGACCGTGAAGTTGAGCTTCTGCCGGTAGGGGACCGAGATCAGGAGGTAGCGGACGGCCAGGGGATCGTGGCCTTTGGCGACGAGGTCGCGCAGGGTGAAGAAGTTGCCCTTGGACTTGGCCATCTTCTCGCCCTCGACGACGAGGTGTTCGGCGTGCAGCCAGTAGCGGGCAAAGGGCTTCCCGGTGGCGCCCTCGGACTGTGCGATCTCGTTCTCGTGGTGGGGGAAGATGTTGTCGACGCCACCGGTGTGCATGTCGAAGCCTTCGCCGAGCAGGGCCATCGACATGGCAGAGCACTCCAGGTGCCAGCCCGGCCGGCCGGGGCCGACGGCGGTCTCCCACACCGGCTCGCCCTCCCGGGCGCCCTTCCACAGCACGAAGTCCCGGGCGTCGTCCTTTTCGTACTCCTCGCTGTCGACCCGCGCGCCAACCAGGTTCGCCTCCGGCCGCACGCCGGACAGCCTGCCGTAGCCCGGGAAGGTGGTGATGCGGTAGTAGATCGAGCCGTCGCTGCGGTAGGCGTGCCCGGCGGCTTCGAGACGCTCCACCAGCTCGACCATCTGCGGGATGTAGTCGGTGGCGCGCGGGTAGTGCTCGGCGCGCTCCACCCGCAGGGTGTCGAGGTC
>DATIVB010000359.1:0-2731 GCA_035466375.1 Chondromyces sp. | reverse complement strand
GGCACACCGTCGGCATCGGTGATGAAGATCTGCGGCGTGCCGGTCCGGTCGGAGGCGAAGGCCAGCATCGACCCGTCGGGAGAGAAGCACGGCGACTCGTTGTTGCCGGGCCCCGGAATGACGCGCTCGACACCGCTGACGATGTCGACGGTGGCGATCTGGAAGCGGCTGCCGACCTTGGTGGTGCAGGCGAGTCGGGTGCCGTCCTGGGCCCAGGTCGCCTCGTCGTGGAACCCGCGTTCGAAGGTCAGGCGGCGAACGTTGGAGCCGTCCGCGTCCATCAGGTAGATCTGCGGGCTGCCCGAGCGCGCCGAGGTGAAGGCGATCTGACGGCCGTTGGGCGCCCATGCCGGCTGGGTGTCGATGCCGCGCGCGTTGGTCAGGCGCCGCGCCGAACCGTCTTCGAGCTCGAGGACGTAGATGTCCGTGTTGCCGTCCTCGCTCGAAGCGAAGGCGACCTTCGAGCCGTCCGGCGAGAACGAGGCCGAGGAGTTGACCCCGCCCCTGTCCCACAGCATGCGTAGGTAGCCCTCCCGGGGCGTCAGGACGAACAGCGCCGGCGTGCCGCGGAGGAACGAGGTGAAGACCATGCGGCTGCCGTCCGGCGACCACGCCGGAGCGAGCGCGATGGCGCCGTGCTTGGTCAGCTGCTTGGGGTTGGCGCCGTCCCAGTCCATGACCCATACCTCCGGGCCGCCCCCGCGGGTCGAGATGAAGCCGATGCGCGACAGGAAGGGGCCGGGGCGACCGGTGAAGACCTGCACGATGTCGTTGGCAAGGGTGTGGGCGACCACCTCGCTGGCGGTGATCCCGGCGCGGTAACGCTTCGCGAAGGCGAACTCCCCCGACACGAGGTCCACCAACCGCGCCTCGACCACGAGCTGGCCGCCGGCACGCACCACCGTGCCGCTGAGCAGGAACTGCGCGCCGATCGCGCGCCAGCGCTGGTTGGCGATCTCCGGCCGCGGGTCGTCCTCGACCAGGGCGTAGAGCTTGGGGTCGACGACCACCAGCGGCGCGGCCGCCGCGAGGTCGTTGTCGAGCGTCGTCTGGAACGCCTTCGCCGACTCCGCAGGCGTGCCCGGAAGCACCATCAGGGGCGGTGCCGCGACCGCGACCCGGCGCAGACCGGGCTGGGTGATCTCGAGGTAGAGCTCGTCCTGGGCGGACGCCGGAACCGCCGCGGCGGCGATCGAGGCGAATAGAACACACATCGCGATGCGGTCGATTTTCATGCGTCACTCCGAAAAGCTGAGGTGGACGGTGAGGCTCGGTTTGCCGTACGCCGGCGGCAGCGGCGGCAGCGGGTTGGCGGCGTAGATCGCGCGCAGCGCGGCGCGGTCGAAGCTCGGCATCCCCGAGCTCTCCTCGAGGCGGATGCCCTCGAGGCGGCCGTCCTTGAGGATCACGAAGCCGACCCGGGCACGGGTCCCGGTCGGCACGGCGGGTTTGTACCAACGCGATTCGATGAGGGCGAGCATCCTCTCCACGTAGTAGGTGAAGTGGAAGTCGGAGGGGATGCCGGACGTGGCACCACCGCCCGTGCCGCCGACCGACAGTCCGCCGCCGCCGCCCGCGCCGCCCGGCTCGGCGGGGGGCGGTGTGGGCGCAGGCGTGGCGACCGCGTCAGCCGCGCGCATGGCATCGGCGCTCGCCGCTGCAGTCTCCGGCTTCGCGGCGGCCGCGGTGGGCGCCGCCGAAGGCTTCGGCACGGCGGTTGCCGGCGGTCTGGTGGGCTGGGGCACCGCCGTCGCTCGGCGCTCGGGCCCGGGGGCCTGTCGACGGGGGCTCGGCGCCTGCGGGCGGACGATCTTGACCGACACCACCGGCAGCTGCACCGGCCGCGCGGTCGATCTGGTGCTCACCAGGTAGGTGGCCGCCGCCGCCCCGGCATGGAGCAGCACGGCGAGCACCACCCACGGCAGCAGCCGCGGCTGCGAGCGCTCGCGTTCGACGAGGATCCTGGACACCGGGTCCATCGAGCGGCCTACGTCCCTTCGGGCTGGGTCACCATGCCCACCTGCTCGACGCCGACCTGGTCGAGAACCGCCAGCACCCGCACCACGAACCCGTAGGGCAGGGTCTCGTCCGCCTTGAGGTAGACCGGGCGCGGGCTGCCGGCGAGCAGGGCGCCGAGGCGGTCGGGCAGCAGCTTGATGTGGACCGGCTCGTCGCCGAGGAGAATGATCTGGTCCGATGTCAGGGTGAGGATCACCGGCTCGTCGCTCTTCGAGGTCAGGGCCGGCGCGTCCTGCTTCGGAAGGTTGACCTTCAACCCCTGCACCAGCATCGGCGCCGTGATGATGAAGATGATCAGCAGCACCAGCATCACGTCGACGAGGGGCGTGACGTTGATCTCGGCGAGATCACCGAGTTCATCTCCACCTATCTTCGCCGCCATCGGTCAATTTCCCCTCGTCTTTTTTTCGGCTCCGGAATTTCGCTTCAGGCACAGCCCTTCAGTCGACCGCGTTGCCGGCGAAATTCCGGAGCCGAAAAAAAGAAAAAGCAAACCGCCCATGATTCTCTGACGCTACGTGAAGTTCCGGTCCACCAGATTGAGGAACTCGAGCTCGAAATCCTCCATCCGGCGGCGCAGGACGCGGACCTTGGTCAGCAGGTGGTTGTAGGCGATCACTGCCGGAATCGCCGCCAGCAGTCCGGCGGCGGTGTTCACCAGGGCCTCCGCGATGCCGGGCGCCACGGTGACGATCGAGGTCGAGCCGGTGGC
>DATIVB010000358.1:0-12551 GCA_035466375.1 Chondromyces sp. | reverse complement strand
GATGGCTCTCGTCGGCTGCCTCGAGGACCTGCGGCTCGTCGAGCTCTTCCAGATGCTGTCGCTGTTCAGGAAGTCCGGCAAGCTGACGCTGAGCCGCGGCGAGACCACCGGCGTCTTCCTCTTCAACAAGGGCAGGATCTTCCACGCCGCCAACGGCTACTCGGCGCCGACCGTCGGCGAGCTCCTGGTCGACCGCCGGCTCATTTCGCGCGAGGCCCTGGACGCCGCGGTCGCGACCCAGCGCATGTCGCCGCAGCGCAAGAAGCTCGGCGCGATCCTGGTGGAGATGGGGGCGACGACGAGCGAGGCCCTGCGCAACGCCCTCCGCAAGCAGCTCGAGGAGATCGCGCACGACTTCATGAGCTGGGACAGCGGGTTCTTCAGCTTCAAGTTCGCCGAAGACAGCGCCGGCTCGGAGGAGGACTTCTTCGACGAGGAGGCGAAGCTCACCGAGGTGCTCAACATCGACCCCTTCATCCTCGACCTCATGGCGCGGGTGGACTCCATCGGCGGCGCGGGTTCGGTTCGGCCGTCGCTGCCGTTGCGCCGGCCCGCCGGCGGCCCCGGCGCCGACCTCGTGCAATCGCTCCTGGATCACATCCTCGAGCCGGGTGCGGTGATCGACGAGAGCCTGCCCTTCGACGAGGTCAGGGAGTGGCCGTCGGAGCTCTCCGAGCTGCGCAGCATGATGACCGAGATCCAGCGCCGGCCGTCGGCCTCGACCGGCGAGATCGCGCTCCTGGCCTTGCGCTACGCGACCAGGATCCTCAACCGGGGCGTGCTCCTCGGGGTCTCGTCGCGAGGCATCACCGGCATCGGCCAGTTCGGGGTCGGGCGTTCGAACGACGACACGCCGCACGTCACCAACCGCATCCGGCACATCCAGATCCCGGCCAACGAGCCTTCGGTCTTCTCGGACGTCATCGAACGCAAGACCACCTTCCACGGGCGGCTCGAGCTCTGCCCCTGGAACAACTACCTCGTCGATCAGCTCGGCGGCCTGGTGCCGCCGGAGGTCGTGGTGACGCCGATCGTCGTCGAGGGCAAGGTCGCGATCCTGCTCTACGGGGACAACCTGCCCGGAGGGCACCCCATCACCTCGATCCACGGGCTCGAGCTGTTGGCCATCGAGGCCGGGCTCGCCATCGAGAAGAACATCCTCAAGGAAAAGCTGCGCAGCGTGCAGCGAACGCTGTCGGCGATCACCGGCGGCAGCGACGAGAGCGAGGGAGAGTCGGTATGACCAAATGGCGGGTCATGACAGTCGATGACTCGGCCGCGATCCTGACGATCATCGCGGCGTACCTCGAAGAATCCGAGTTCGAGGTTGTGGCCTCCGTGCGCGACGGCCGGTCCGCGGTGGAGCGCTTCGCCGAGGTCAGACCCGACATCGTTCTCCTCGACCTGATCATGCCGGGCCAGTCCGGGGTCGAGACGCTGGCCCGGCTCCTCGCCATCGATCCGGACGCCTTCGTCGTCATCGTGTCGTCGCTCGGCACCGAGGAGGCCGTCCACGAGTGCCTGACGACCGGCGCCCGGAGCTTCCTCCAGAAGCCTTTCACGCGTGACGACTTCATCGATTTCATGCGCGAGCTGACGAAGGTCGCGTGAGGTAAGCCATGGCTGCAATGTTCTTCGGCCAGTACCTCCTCTCCAAGGGCGTCATCGACCGCGACGCCCTGATCGACGCCATCGAACGACAGCGCCGGTCGAACCTGCCGCTCACCGAGCTCGCGGTCCGCGAGGGCTGGCTCGACGAGCGTCAGGCGGACGCGATTCTCGCGCGCTACCGGACTTCGGAGGCGGATCTCGCCGATCTGTGCGAGGCCTCCGGCCTGCTCGACCGCGCGCAGATCGAGAATCTGCAGGCGATCCAGCGCTCCGACTGGGTGCGGATCGGCGCGGCGCTGGTCGCCGGCGGCCACCTCAGCCGGCAGCAGGTCGAGGAGCACCTCGAGGCCTTCCGGCAGGTGGAGCAGGAGTCCGAGCAGCGTCTGGAAGCCGACTTCAGGAGCTGCCACGATCCGGAGACGGTGCGCACGCTCGTCGAGTTGGCGATCTTCCACCTCGGGCGGCTGACGGACGCACCGATCAAGCTGCGCCGGCTGTCGGAAAACGGCGGCCGTCTGGTCGGCGGCCGCCGGCGCTACGCCCAGCGCCTGGTCGGCGACCGCGAGCTCCACGTCGCCCTCGATCTGCCGCCGGAGACCGCGTCCGAGGTGGCCGAGGGCCTGCTGGGGATGTCCCTGGAGATGGACAGCGAGGCCGCGATCGATGCCGTGTGCGAGTGCGTCAACATCATCGGCGGCAACGCCTGCACGAGACTCGAGGCTTCAGGGTTCAAGCTGCGGCCGGAACCGCCGTTCTCGACCATGGGCGACGAGCCCGCGAACGAGGTCCGTCACACGGTGCGCGCCGAGGTGCTCGCCGGCGAGACGGAGATCGACGTGCGGGTGTTCCTGTGAGCGCGGACCGGGTCATGCCCCGGCGTACGTTCGCCGGCCGCCCGGACCGGTGGCGCGGGAGGCGCTGATGAGCGGCGACCTCGTCTACGTGGTGCACCCGGAGCCCACCACCGCTGCCGCGCTCAGCGGCGGGCTCGAGGCCGCCCACTACGAGGTGGTCCGGCTGGCCACCATCGACGAGGTCCGGAACCTGACATCGAGCCGCCAGTACGCTCTGCCCGACGCGATTCTGACCCCCCTTGCCGACATGAAGAGCGGCGACTCGATGCTGGTCGAGCTCTACCAGTCGAACCCGCTGATGGAGCAGATCCCGCTGGTGGTGGTGGCGAACACCGAGCGCGACGAGCGGCGGCGTGCCCTGCGCATGGGGCTCCTCAGCGTCGTGGTGCCGCCGTACGACGGCGAGGAGGTGGCCCTGACCACCAAGCTCGCGATCGACAAGCACCGCTCCGAGCAGCTGCTGTTCGGCTCGTTGACCCAGATGTCGGTCCCCGATCTGCTGCAGATCGCCGAGGCGGGGCGGCGCTCCGGGATCGTGACCTTCCTCCACAACGGCGATCGCGGAACGGTGTGGATGCGCGACGGCATGGTCGTCGACGCCGAGGTGGGCGGAGACCGCCGCGGCGAGGACGCGGTGTACGCGATCGCGGTCTGGACGACCGGCACCTTCGAAGCCAACTTCGGGGCCCCGGTCGACGTCCCCGAGCGATTCAGGATTCCGCCGTCGACCCTGCTCCTCGAGGCCATGCGCCGCTTCGACGAAGAGAGCGCCTCGACCATCCCGGTGCCGGTGATCGAGGAGCCCTTCGACTTCGAGGCCCTGGACCTGTCGGTCGTGGCCTTCAACCTCGTCGTCGGCTACGCCTTCCACCACCTCCAGCCGGAGCTCGCGCTGGCCCGCATCGAGGCCCTCCGGCAGGGCCTCGCGGCCGCCCATCCCGACCTCGAGCTCTTCAGTCTCACCGCCGACGGTGCGGTGACCATCGCCGACACGGTGATCGTCGACTTCGACGAGCCGCGCCTGGTGCGCGGTGTCGCGGCGTGGGTGTCGGCGGTGTTCGAGAACCTCGATGCGGCTCTCGCGTGGCGCTTCAGCCGCGGCCAGCTGGCCCGACTGCTGGCGCCGTGGCGCGCGAAGCTCGACGAGCACGGGTTCCTCGACGCGCTCGGTCTCGAGCCCGGAGAACTGGAGCGCCCCGAGGACTCACAGGAGCTCGCGGCCGACGGCGTCCGCGCGGCAGCCGCCGGTTGCTATGTGTTGGACGGCGACCATCTGGTCGAAGCCTGCGCGCCCTTCGGCTCGCGGACCGCGACCGTCGATTCGAAGGTCGTCAGGGGACGGGTGCCGGCCGATGTGCTGCCGGCGCCGGTGGCGGAGATGGTGACGAGCCTGGCTGAACGCATCGCAGGCGCGGGCTCGGCGGCCGGGCCCTCGGCCTCCGGCAGCGTCGGCTCGACGGCCGGCCACCAGCATCACGAGCTGCGGGTGGTCGTCGTGGCTTTGCCCTCGGCGACGGGTCTCGTCGTCACCGTCAACCGGCTGCGGGACCCGCGCCGGTCGCTGTCGCCCGAAATCGTCCGCGATCCGGTCACCGGCACCCTCCGGGACAGCCGGGCCGACCGGCTGCTGATCGCCAACGAGGACTTCCTGCATGCCTTCGAGAGCCTCTTCGCCAAGAGCCTCAGCCACCGCCACCACGAGCTGCTGCAGCGCTTCGGCAAGAAGTGGGGCCTGCGCCACGCGATGCGCCTCGAGCAGATCGTGCAGAGGGACTACGGCAAGACCCTGCGCGAGATGGAGACCCAGATGGCGCTCGAGCTGCTGTCCTCGTCGCTGGGGGTCATGGGTCTCGGACGCTTCGACGCCGACCTCGGGTTCCGGGACAGCGGCCTGGTGGTGATCAGGCACGACGCGAGCCCGTTTCCGGGGATCTTCGCGGCGACCGCCGGCAGCGCGTGCTCGATCCTGTCGGGCTTCCACGCCGCCATCCTCTCGTACCTCTCTGGACGGCACCTCGCCGTCCGCGAGGTGCGTTGCAGCCGCCACCCCGGCGAGCGCTGCGTGTTCGTGGTCGCGACCGAGGAGCGGCTCACCAAGCTCCTGATCGCGACTCCCGGCTCGCCCGACCACGAGCTGCTGGAAGAGGTCAGGACCGGGGACGGGGAAGGAGCCATGCCATGAGTCGGCTTCCCGTGGCGACGACCCTGGCCGGCGCGCTCGACCGGACCCGTTGGGACTACGCGCCGGAAAAAGACCGCCGCTTCCTCCTCGACCCGATCGGCGAGATCTTCGCCAAGCTGCCCTGGGAAGCGCGCGCCTGCCACCTCGGCCCGCTTCCGGTCCACCTTCGCCTCGCGACCGTGCGGACGGAGGGGGACGAGCCCGAGGTCAGCGCCCGCCGGCGCGGGCGAGCCTGACGGTCAGAGGCTCGCCGTCGATCCGGAAGCCGGCCTCGGCGACGACGGGCCCCGGCGGCTCCGGGTCCGTTCCTGCGACGGGCTGCGAGACCTCGCACGGCGCCGGCAGCAGCAACTTGAGGTTGCCCGCGATCACGTGCGCGAGCTCGGCGAGAGTGTCGTGGGCCTCGCCGGGTCCGATCGCCCGCGCGGGGGCGGGAAATGCCGCCGCGGCGGCGAGCTCCGAGAGCCGGGTCGAGCAGCACTGGGTCAAGGTGCCCTCGAAGCCGCCGCGGAACCGGACCGCGGTCAGCAACCCCGTTGGAGGCACGATGCGTGCCGAGTCGTCCGGCTCGGGCTCGAGGCCGAGCTGGGTCGACCACACGGTTCGAACCACTCGTGCAAGGCTCTCAGACGTCATCGTCATTCGTCCGCACCTTTCGCCAGTTGGTAGAACACGGCACCGCCGACGCGGACGCGGGTGAAGAGATCGTCCAGGTTGAGGGTCGTCTCGGCCGAGCCGAGCATCAGGTAGCCGTCGGGCCGGAGCAGGCGCCGGACGCGGCGCAGCACGGCGCGGCGTTCGGCCACGTCGAAGTAGATGAGCACGTTGCGCAGCAGGACCACGTCTACGGGAGGCATCGGCGCCCACTCCCGCGCCAGGTTCATCTGGAAGTAGCGGAACATGTCGCGGACCTCGGACCGCAGCTGCCATCGGTCCTCCCGCTGCTCGAAGAAACGCACCAGGTACTGCGCCGGCAGCCCGCGGTTGACCTCGAGCTGGGTGTAGGAGCCCTCCCGGGACCGCTCGACCATGCGCGACGAGAGGTCGCTCGCGAGCAGCTGCAGGTTCCAGGTCGCCAGCGACGGGAAGCGGTCGCGCAGGATCATGGCGATGCTGTGCGGCTCCTGCCCGCTGGCGCACCCGGCCGACCACAGGCACAAGGTCCGGCCCGAGCTCCGGCGGCGGGAGATGAGCTCCGGCAGGATTTCGTCGCGCAGCGCGTTGAAGGGGTGGAGGTCGCGGAAGAACGAGGTCTCGGTGGTGGCGATGGCCTCCACGGCCTCGGTGTGGAGACCGTCGCCGGGGTGCGCCTGGAGGTGGGCGATCAGGGCGCTGACTGTTTGGAAGCCCTTGCCTCGGGCCAGCGGCAGCAGCCGCGACGCCACCAGGTAGGTCTTGCTGTCGTCGAGCACGATCGCCGACTCGCGCCGGACCAGCGCCCGCACGTACTCGAACTCGATCCGGCTCAGGGGCGGATCCTGCTGGAACGGGCCGCCATTCATCGGCGGCCGGCCTGCACCCGGCTTGCGATCTCCGCGCCGATCTCGGACAGCGGCAGCACGACGTCGGCGAGGCCGGCGCCGGCCACCTGTCCGGGCATGCCCCAGACGACCGACGACTCGCGGTCCTGGGCGATGACCTGGCCGCCGGCCTGCCGCACCGCGCGGCAGCCGTTGAGGCCGTCCTGACCCATGCCGGTCAGCACCACCGCCAGGGTTCCGGACCCGAAACACCCGGCCGCCGACTCGAACAGCACGTCCGCGGCCGGCCGGCAGGAGTTGACCGGCGGCCCGTCGGTGGTCGCGAGGCGGACGCTGCCCCCGGTCGCGCGCGTCTCGAGGTGGCGGTTGCCGCCGGCGATCCACACCTCGCCCGGGGCGATCCGGGCGCCGTCGCTGGCCTCGTGTACCGGCAGCGGGCACACGGCGTCGAGACGGCGGGCGAAGAAGTTCGTGAAGTTGGCGGGCAGATGCTGCACGATCAGAATCGGTGCGGGGAACGGCTGCTGCAGGCCCTTCAGGATGTCGGTCAGCGCGTTGGGCCCCCCGGTCGAGGCGCCGATCACGACGACCTCGGCGGGGCGCTTCGGCGGCGCCGATTTCGCGGGCGGTGGGATCGTCCGCACGGGGGCGGGCGGGGCGGCAAGGGCGCGGGCCTTGACCAGCAGCTGGTCCCTCAGATACTGGCGGGCCTCGTCGGGCGACGACGTCTGCGAGGCCTTCGTGACATAGTCCGAGGCCCCCAGGAACAGCGCTTCGACGGTGATCGAGGCCCCGCGCCGGGTCAGGTTCGACACCATGATCACCTGCACCTCGGGGTACTGCGCCCGGATCTCGGACAGGGTCTGCAGGCCGTCGAGCTCGGGCATCTCCATGTCGAGCGTGACCAGGTGCGGGCGCAGACGCTCGATCTTCGCCAGGGCGAGGCGCCCGTTGGGCGCGGTGCCGACGACCTCGAAATCGTCCTCGGCGGCGAGGATGTCGGAGATCACGCGGCGCGCGACCACCGAGTCGTCGACCACCAGGGCCCGGATGCGGCTCACCGCGGTCTGCCTTCGATGCCCAGGAGCTGGAGCTTCTCGAGCAGCATGTCCTTGTCGAAGGGCTTCATGATGTACTCGTCGGCGCCGGCTTCGAGCGCCTCGCGGACCCTGGCCAGACCGGTCTCGGTGGTGACCATCATCAGCTTCACCGCGTCGAGCTCGGAGCGCACCCGAAGCGACCTGACGAGCTCCAGTCCGCTCATGACCGGGAGGTTCCAGTCGACGAGGGCGAGGTCGAACCGGCGGTCCTCGCGCAGGATGCGCTCGGCCTCCTCGGCATCTGCAGCCTGCACGATCTCGAATCCGACCTCGTCGAGGATGCTCTCGAGGATCGAGCGCATGGCCCGCGAATCGTCGACCACCAGGGCCCGCATGGCGTGGTCGCCCGGTCCGCCGCCCGCGCCGTCCGCGGCCGCGGCTCTCATGCGATGCCGCCGGTCTCGAAGCGGGCAATGTGCCCGACGTCGAGGACGAGGAGCAGTCGGTGCTCGAGCTTGTAGGCGCCGCGGATGAGCCTGCGGGCGCCGTTCAGGAGCGTCTCCGGCGGCTCCTCGAAATCGTCGTCGCGCACCGTGACGACGTCGCCGGCACGATCGACGACCAGGCTGATGAGCTCGTCGCCGTTGTCGAGAACGACCATCGCCGGCCGGTGCTGCCGGTCGTCCACCGGCAACCCGAACACGGTTCGCAGGCAGACCGCCGTCACGATCTGGCCGCGCAGGTTGATCAGGCCGTGGACCTCGGGCGGCGCCTTGGGCACCTGCGTGACGGCGACACCGCGCAGCACCTCCTGGATCCTCTCCACCTCGATGCCGAGGTACAGCTCGCCGACGTGGAAGGTGCAGAGCTGCCGCGTCATGACTGTTCCTCGGCGCGCTCGTGATCGAAGAACCCGGGATCGGCGAGGAGGACGAGCCGCTCGAGGTCGAGGATTTCGGTGACCCGGTCCCGGATCACGGCGCAGGCCTGGACGCCGTCGCGGCTGCCGGCGCGGCGCGCCTTGAGCGTTTCGTCGATGATGTCGACGATGCGGTGGACCACGAGGCCGACCAGGTGGCCGCCGACCGTGCAGACCACGACCGGCACGGTGCCCTCGACGCTGGCGGCGGCGGCGTCCCGCGCCGCCACGCGGCGCTCCGGAAGCACCTGCTGCAGGTCGATGAGCCGCAGGATCCGGTCTCCGTACTGCACGACCTGGCGCTCGCCGACCCACTCGATCGAGCCGTGCGGGAAGTGCTCGAGCCGGGTCACCGCCTCGAAGTCCACCGCCAGGCGCTCGTCGTTGCGGCCCTGCAGGTAGACCAGGCGCGCGCGCTGCCGGCGTTCGCCGACCGCGGTGCTGATCTGGCTGGCGATGGTGTGGGCGCGCGACTCGGCGACCACGCCGGCCGCGAGCCCGAGGCGGAAGACATCGAGAATGAGGGCGATCCGGCCGTCGCCGAGAATGGTGGCGCCGGCGAAGGGCGCCTCGGCGAGCAGTGGGCCGAGCGGTTTGACGACGATCTCCTGGGAGTCCCGGATGGCGTCCACCACGAGCCCGAAGCGCCGGTCGTCGCCGTGCAGGACGACGATGTATCGCGAGCCTTCGCCGTCCGGGGCGGCTTCGAGGCCGAGCTCGCGGTTGAGGAACACGAGCGGCAGGAGCTTGCCGCGCAGGCGGTACACGGCGACGCCGTTGAGGTCCTCGATGCCGAGGTCCGCCGCTTGGTCGCCGATGCGCACGAGCTCGACCACGCTCGCCTGTGGGATCGCGATGGTGTGCTCGCGGGCCTCCACCAGCAGCACCGAGACGATGGCGAGGGTGAGGGGGAACTTGACCCTGAATGTCGTCGAGACGCCGGGATCCGACTTGAGCTCGATCGAACCCCCGAGGCTCTCCACGTTGGCGCGGACCACGTCGAGGCCGACGCCGCGGCCCGAGATGTTGGTGACGGTGGCGGCGGTCGAGAACCCGGGCTCGAAGACGAAGCTCTCGATCCGCCGCGCATCGAGCTCGGGCGCCTGATCTTCGCGCACCAGGCCGGCGGCGATCGCTTTGTCGAGGATGCGCCGGTGGTCGAGCCCGCCGCCGTCGTCGCGGACCTCGATGACCACGTGGCCGCCCTCGTGGTGCGCCTGCAGCCGCAGGGTGCCGACGCGCGGCTTGCCGCGGGAGGCCCTGACCTCGGGCGCTTCGATGCCGTGATCCACGGCGTTGCGCACCAGGTGCAGCAGGGAGCCCTTGATGGCCTCGATGACCGACTTGTCGAGATCGGTCTCCTCGCCCTCCAGCTCGAGCTCGACCTCCTTGCCGAACTTGAGCGAGAGGTCGCGAACGAACCGCGGCAGCTTCTGCCAGATGGAGCTGATCGGCTGCATGCGGGTCCGCATCACGGCTTCCTGGAGCTCGCCGGTGATGCTGTCGAGTCTCTGCGACGAGGCCAGGAGCCGGGCATCGCTCGAGCCGCCGACGCGCTGGACGAGCTGGTTTCGCGCCAGCACGAGCTCGCCGACCAGGTTCATGAGGTGGTCGAGGACCCGCACGTCCACGCGGATGCTGGTTTCGGCCGTGGTCAAAACGGCTGCCGGCTCGAGGACCTCGGCGCCCGCGGCCGGATCGGGCTCCTCGGCCGGGTTCGGCGGCGCCTCGTCGTGCGGCGCCTCCGGCCGGACAGCTCGTTTGCGGGGCCTGGCCGGCGCGGGCTTAACCTCGGCCTTCTTCGCCTGCTTCGAAGGAGCGCCCGCGCCGCCCCGCGGCTTGGACGCGGAGGCCTTTTCTGTCGCGGGTGGGTCGGGCGCCGCATCGCTCGACGCGGCGCCGGCGGCGCTCTCGGCCTGCTCGTCCGCGCGGCGCAGGCGGGCGATGAGGTCGGCGTAGTCGTCGTCTCCCTCGGCGCCGGTGCGGTCGATGTTGGCGAGAATGGCGCGTACCGCGTCGATCATCTCGAGAAGGTCGGTGGTGATCTCGGGCCGTAGGGCGAGGGTGCCGTCCCGCAGCCGGCTCAGCAGCGACTCGCCGATGTGGGTCACCGCCTCGAGCTTGCCGAAGGCGAGAAAGCCGCAGGTCCCCTTGATGGTGTGGATGGTCCGGAAGATACGCGCGAAGACCTCGCGGTCGTCCGGGTTCTTCTCCAGGCTCACCAGGTCCTGGTCGAGCTGGTCGAGGTTCTCGACGCTCTCGGCCAGGAACTCGGCGATGATGGAGTCCATCCCTCCCATGCAATCACTCCACGAAGCGGATTTTTGCAGTCGAGCGGCCCCGGCCGGACCGACGCTGCGGGCTGCCGGCCGCGCCGCATGCCGCGTGCGCGCCCTTCCATCCAGAATACCTCATTCACTGATGATAAAGAGCTTGTGGGGTACACTTGAAAGGAGAGACGGAGGGGGCCTCGGGCCGGATCCGCAACAGACCATCACGATCCATGCGAGGTTGGAATGGGCTTCAACATTCACCAGAAGATCTGGGTCTACGTCGGCGGCGCCGTCGCCCTGGTCATGGTGCTCCTCGGCGGAGCCGCGGTCTCCCACAACGCGAGCGTCACCCGCGACAAGATCCGCTCCCAGGTCGGCCGGGTCGTCGAGGTCAAGGCGCAGGAGATCGGGAGCTTCGTCGGCGCGCGGGCCCGCATCGTCGAGACGATCCTGTCGGACCCGCGCCTGCTCGCGTACTTCTCGCGCTACGATACCTTCCGGGCGCCGGTGCTGCGCGACCCGGAGTATCTCGCCATCATCGACTTCTTCGATGCCGTGGTGGCCGGCGATCCGACCCTGAAGGCGGTCTTCTTCGCCGACAACGACACCGGCGAGTACTTCCAGAACCGCGTGCCGCAGATTCCCGACGGCCGGGTGGAAACCCCTGGCTACGTGGCGACCAACCGGCCCTGGTGGTCCGAGGCGGTGGCGGAGGACCGGCTCTACGTCGCCTCACCCACGGTCGACGCCACCACCGGCGAGGTGGCGGTCGTCATCCAGACCACGGTGCGCGGGGCGAACGGCGCCCTGCTGGGGGTCGGCGGCCTCGACATCCTGCTCGAGACGGTCGGCCGCATGGTGGGGGAGCTGCGTTTCGCCGACGCCGGGACGGCCTTCCTGGTCGACCAGCAGGGTGAGATCGTTTTTCTGGCGGGCGCCGACCTGGACCTCGGGACCCGGCTTACAGCGCTCGACGCATCGGACGAGGAGACGCGAGGCTTCGCCGAGCTGGGCGCGCGCATCAGCGAAGACGACCTCCGCCCCGCCCGGCTCGTCTGGAAGGGCGAGGAGCACCGCGCCTTTCTCGCCCCGATCCGCTCGGACTCGCCGGCGATCGATTGGACCCTCGGGCTGATGCTGCCCGAGGCGGTGGTCTCGGCCCCGATCCGGTCGGCCCGCACGACCACCGTACTGATCGTGCTCGTGACGATCGCCGTCGTCGGGGGGCTCATCATCTTCGTCACCACGGCACTCGTCACGCGGCCCGTGCGACGGCTGCTCGAGGGTTTCCAGAGCATGACCGGCGACCGCGCCGACCTCACCCGCCGGGTCGAGATCTCGTCCGACGACGAGATCGGACAGCTCGGGGCGAGCTTCAACCGGTTCGTGGCGGGCATCCAGGAGGACGTCCGCGGCATCGGCGAGCACACCGGCACCCTGGGCAGGGCCGCCGACGAGATGCGGAGCCTGTCGCAGCAGATCGCGACCGCCAACGAGGAGACCTCGACCCAGGCCAACATGGTCTCGGCGGCGGCCGAGCAGGTCAGCGCCAACGTCCAGTCGGTGGCCACCGCCACCGAGGAGCTCAACGCCAGCACCCGCGAGATCGCAGGCAACGCTTCCGAGGCGGCGCGGGTGGCGACCCGGGCGGTGGAGATCGCGGGCGCGACCCAGACCACTTTCGAGGAGCTGGAGAAGAGCGGCACGACCATCGGCGACGTCGTCAGGGTGATCTATGCGATCGCCGAGCAGACCAACCTGCTGGCCCTCAACGCCACCATCGAGGCGGCGCGGGCTGGCGAGGCCGGGCGGGGATTCGCGGTGGTCGCGGACGAGGTCAAGAAGCTCGCCAACCAGACCGCCCAGGCGACCGAGGAGATCAGCAGCGCCGCCGAGATCATCAGCGGCCACACCCGGGTCGCGGGCGAGTCCATCGACGAGATCAGCTCCATCATCCGCAGCATCCACGACATCCAGACCACCATCGCGAGCGGCGTCGAGGAGCAGACCGCGACCAGCGCCGAGATCGCCCACAGTATCACCGAGGCCGCCACCGGATCGAGCGAGATCGCCGAGCGGATCGCCGGCATCGCCGCCGCCGTGCAGCAGACCGCGATGGCCTCGACCTCCTCGCACGAGGGCGCCGACCGGCTCGCGGCCATGGCCGAAGAGCTCGAGCGGATCGTGCGCA
>DATIVB010000357.1:0-21852 GCA_035466375.1 Chondromyces sp. | reverse complement strand
TCGGCGCCGCAACCCGCCGCCGCCACGTTCGGCGACCAGCTCGAGGTCACGGTGGTGAATGTGGACGTCTACGTTCGCGACCGCAAGGGGCGGCCAATCGAGGGCCTGACCGTAGCCGATTTCCGCGTCACCCAGGACGGCGTCGAGATGCCGATCTCCAACTTCGCCGCGCTGACCGCACCCGTCCCGACGCTCGCCGCCGGAGACGCGAGCCCCGAATCGGCAGCGCCGGCTTCCCCCGGACCCCGTTTCGGGGAACGCCCGGTCTCGATCGTGCTCTTTATCGACAACGTCAACCTCCTCGCGTTGCAGCGCAACCGGGTCCTCGACCGGCTGCGGATGTTCGTCGAGGAGAACCTGTCGCCGCCGATGCAGATGATGGTGGTGAGCTCTCGGCCGTCGTTGGCGGTCCATCAGCCGTACACCGACGACCCGGCGGTGGTCGTCGCGGCGCTCGATCGGGTGGCGGCCGAGAGCGCCGGGCGTTTCGTCCGCGACCGCGACCGGCGCCAGATCCTGGACTGGATGGAAGAGACCGCCTCGGACGCCCGGATGGACGCGTCGGAGTTTCTCAGTGCCGTCCCAATGCAGGTCGTCAAGGTGCAGGTGCAGGCGCAGATCCTGGCGTATGTCGAGCAGGAGTCGGACATTCTGGAGGACACGCTGATCAGCCTGCACGAGGTGCTGCGGCTGGTCTCCGACCGGGAGGGGCGGAAGGTGGTCATCCACGTCTCGAACGGGTTGCCGATGACCCCGGGTCTCGGTCTGTTGCACGAGTTCGAGGCGGTGTTCCGCGACACCTCGATCTACTCGCGGATCGCGCACCGCGACTTCACCTCCGAGTTCCGCGATTTCGTCGCCGCCGCCAACGGTCTGGGGGTGAGCCTGTACGCGATTGACGCCAGCGGTCTCGGCCCGCTCGAGGGCTTCGGCGCCGACGACCGTTTCGTGCCCGAGGCGATGGCCTCGTCGGTGAGCATGAAAAACCTGCAGGAGTCGCTGTCGTTCATGGCGGACGGAACCGGCGGGCTGGCGCTGATCAACACCAACGACGTCTCCGCGGGGTTACATCGATTGCGAGACGACCTCCTCAGCTACTACTCCCTCGGCTACCAGATCGAGCTCAGCGGCGAGGACCTGCAGCACCGGATCCGGGTCGAGCTGCCGGGACGGCCGAAGGCCCGGGTCCGCTACCGCGAGTGGTTCGTCGAAAAGTCGCCGGTGACCCGGATGCGGGAGCGGGTGCTGACGACGCTGATCCGCGACCCCGGCCCCAACCCCATGGGCGTGGTGCTCAGTGCGCTGGATGCGGCCTCCGAGCCGGACCGGCGTCTCGATCTGCGGCTCAAGGTGTCGATTCCGCTGGCCAGCCTGACCCTCCGGACCGAGGGTTCCTATCGCGTGGGTGAGATCCAGATGGTGGTCGGCCTGCGGGACGCCACCGGCCGCGAGGTGGCGCCACAAGCGGTGACGCACGAGCTTCGGATCCCGGTCGCCGAGATTGCGCCCGGCGCCGGAGGCCAACGTATGACGTTGGTCCTGCCGCTCCGGATTCGGGGCGGTCTGCAGCACACGGTGGCAGTGGGTGTGAGGGACCTGGAATCGGGCGAGACCTCCTATGCCCGCCTGCTTGTCGGGGGTTCCTGAGGCATCTCGCGAGAGCGCCGGCGCAGACACTCCGTGGATCGCCGCGCGCGGCAGCTGCCTCCGCCGCGTCCTGATGTTCATGTCGGCATCCGTCGCCTGCGCGGACTGTGCTCGAGGTGGCGGTCACGAAGCCCGTGATCGGGGTCCGAGAGCTCTCTGCTGGGAGTACGCCCTCCATGTGCCGACGCCGACCTTTTCGAATGGCCGTTCGACCCGGTGGGAACGTGGGAGGTTCGCCGTCCGCTCTGCCTTTCAGTCGCTGGTCGGAACCGAGGTCTTGATCGTCTGGTACGAGGACTGGCGGGTCACCTGGTCGAGCAATCCCACCGAGACCGTGTGACTGCCCTCCTTCATGAGCAACGACACCTCGATCTTGAACCGATGCTCCTGCGCGCGCTCGATGGAGTCTGCGGGAACGCGCACCTCGTGATTCTGCTGAACGACTTCGGACTGGCCTCCCCCGGAGTCGCGGGCGGCGACGAACAACACCAGCCGTGACACGAAGGCGTCACTCTCCGGAACCAACGCGACGGAGCTCACCGGGAAGGAAACCTTCAGCGGGACGGCCCACCGGTCGGAGGATGCCGGCACCGCGGGCCCCCGTGTCAGCTGGACGTCCATCGGGTTTTCGTCCACCGCCAGCCGCAGGCTGCTGACCACCTTGTCCTGCACTCGCGTCGTGAGCGACTTCTCGACGACGCGGCGCCGGTACCGCACCTCGTAGTCCGGATGGGCCGGCAACCGCACCTTGATGTCGTGAACCTTGTCGGTGCCGCTGTGCTGCAGGGGGTAGCCGATCGAGTAGTAGGTGTAGAGGTCCTGCTCGACGCGGTCGAGTCTCGTTCTGACATCGTTGGTGTCGATGATCGCGAGGCCACCCGTGCCATCGGCGATGAAGCGAAGTGTGTCGAGGTAGTTCTGACGACCGATCGAGGCGGCGCGCATGTTCTCCGAGTCGGTGTACTCGGCGGTCGCGACCCCCGCCGCGCGGAGACCGCCGGCGTCGATCGTGTAGAAAGTGACATCCTGGGCGTTGGCAGCCGCAACGATCGAATCGAACAGGCGGCTCTGGTCGTACGAGACCGCCTCGGCGATTGCGGAGTCGTCCCGGTATGTCGAGGCGTACGTCTCGAACAGGTCGATGCCGGGCACCATCGGCAGCCCGTTGGAGAGGTACAAGATCGCCTTCTTGCCCTCGAGACCCGACAGCATCGTGATGATCTCGCGCAGCGCGCCGAGGGAGGACTGGAGGGACACGGTCTCCTCTTGGATGAGGTTCTTGATCTGCGATCGCACGAGCATCGGATCGTTGAGGTTGCTCGGGTTGTTCTCGCGCGACTGCATGGTCTGGACGATATCGCCACGGTTCCGCTCGAGCGAAGCCCGGTTGGCCGAGAGCTTCCCCATGCCGCGGAGCTCCTCGATCACCTGTGCGGAGTCTGACGTGAAGTCCTGGATGACCTGTGGGGTCTGGAGTCGGCTCACCACCATCATCTGAACCGGCGGTTTGACGTTTTCGCGGACGAACCGCTCCATCTGGCTCAGGACCCGGTTCCGATCGAGAGGGTTGAGGTTGTAGTGATCGACGTACATCACCAGATACACGGGCCGCGGCTCGAACCCGGACACCTCCGTGGCTGGCGTCTCGGCATCGGGCAGCAGAGTCGGAGCGCTCGCGTAGTACTGCTTGATCACGTCTTCGGTGTAGACCTGGAAGTTGGTGATGGGCTTCAGCCTGCCGTCCTGGTAGACCTCGAAATCGTCCATCGTGAGGTCCGTGACCGGATTGCCGTCTCCGTCGGTCACGCTGACGACCAGGTTGACCACGGTCAGCTCGATCTCGTCCCGGAAGGTGAGGCCGCCGACCGGTTGCAGCTGATCCTGCGAATCCTCGACTTCCGCGGACTGGCTCACCGTCACGGCGCCCAAAAGGGCCGCACAGACGGCCATCCTGCGAGTCCATCCCGACATCGTCACCTCCGCCCTCAGTCTACACCGTCATCCAACGGACCGGCCGCCGGCGGTTGGCGTATAATTCTCGCGGAGGTGCACCATGGCGCGCCGATACCGCACGTTCACGATGGTCGTTTTGTCTCTGGGACTGCTGCTCGCGTCGTCGGCGCACGCACAGTGGACCGGAACCGGCAGAGTCTCGGGGTTCATCACGGATCCGGACGGCGAGCCGATCGCCGGCGCCAAGGTCACCTACCGGCTCGCCTCCGATCCGGCCGAGGGCCCGGACCCGTTCGTGACGGACGCGGAAGGGGAGTACCGGTTTGCGGGTCTCAAGAGCACCACCTGGTTGATCTCCATCGAGGCCGAAGGGTTCCTGCCCGTTCCGCCGCAGAAGACCTTCGTCTTCGCGGATCGCAACGACCCCATCCGGATCCAGATGGAACGCGTCCCCGAAGAGGTCGTAAGGGCGCGGCAGCATGCCGAGATCAACAAGCGGCTGCAGAAGGCGGACGAGCTCCGTGCCAAGGGTCAGGTCGAGGCCGCGCGGGCGGAGTACATGGAGGCCCTCGAGCAGCTCGATGTCGAGGATCGGCCGATCGTGTTCGCCGCGCTCGCCGATACGTACCTGCAGGAAGAGCGCACCGACGAGGCGCGGGAACAGCTGACGCGGGCGCTGGAGATCGATCCGGACCATGTCCCGTCGCTGCTCGGCATGATGGCCATCCTCGTCGACGCAGGGAGCTTCCAGGAGGCGGATGAGCTGCTGGCGCGGCTGCCGGCCGACCAGGAGATCCACCCGACGCTCATGATGAAGCTCGCCCAGGGGTACTACAACAGTGATCGGATGGAGGAGGCGAAGATGATCCTCGACCGGACGATTCGCGAACATCCGGACGAGGCGATCGCCTATTACTTCCGCGGCCTCACCGAGCTCAACCTGAACGAGGTCGAAGCCGCTCGCGAGGACATCCTGAAGTTCCTCGAGCTTGCACCCGACCATGCCGAGGCCGAGGGAGCAAGGAGCATCGTCGAATACCTGCCGAAGCAGGACGGGTGATCCGATCGAACGAGGCAACGTGTGCGTGTTCTCGTGGACCGGGGGGCCGGCACACGGTGGCGGTGCGCGTCACCGACCTCGGCACCGGGCCGTCCTCGTGCGCGCGCATCGAGCTGGCGCGGCCCCGGTCAGGGGCCGGGCGGCCGGCGAACGGATTTCGGGACGGGTGTCCGGGAATCCGGATGCGACATCCTCGCAATGGCCTCGAGGCGCGCCGTACTGTTCCTCGCTCCGATTTCCAAATAGCTGATAACGAGCGACTTCCACCCTGCCGGGACGTTCCTCCCCAGGACCGCGCGAATCGGGCACGAAACTTGAATAATTGTGGGAGTATGCCAGCGTTCAACGCGAGCCCGGAAGGGCGATTCAGGGTCGGTTGCGAGCCCGAGCGGGCGCCCGTACGGGCTTCGTGGCGCTCGGGTCGGACTCGTGCTAACGTTTCGGGTGCAATCAGAATCGACCCCGGCGCCGCACCGCGCGTCGGATTGTGAAAGGAGGGCTCAGGGAACGACATCGTGTGCGGTTGCGAGTCGGGTCTTTTCGGGCCCGCACCCCGACCCCCGCGTGAAGCATCACAGTGGACTAGGGTCGCGGGATCGTGTTTCGAAGGAGGAATCAAGGAGGTCATGAGAATGAACAGGTATCTGAAGAGTGTGACGATTCTGGCGGCCGCCGCCGTGCTCCTGCTCGGCGTGTCCTCGGCCGTCGCCCAGGAGACCACCGGTGGTCTGCGCGGCTCGGTGAAGGACGACGTCGGCACCCCGATCGCGGGCGCCGTGGTCGAGGCCTCCGGCCCGCTCGGCACCCTGGCCACCACCACCGACCAGTCCGGCGAGTTCCGCTTCCCGAGACTGGCGGCGGGCACCTACAAGGTGGTCGCCAAGTACGTCGGCTACCTCGACGCCGCCGTTGAAGTGCGGGTGGACCTCGGGCAGACACCGAGCATCGAATTCGCGATGCAGCAGAGCTTCAAGGAGGAGATCACCGTCTACTCCGACACGATCGGCATCGACTTCACCGAGAGCCAGGTCGCGACCAGCATCAACAAGTACGAGATCGACTTCCTGCCCCGCGGCCGGAACTTCACGGACGTGGTTTCGTTCGCTCCCGGGACGGTGAACGATCCCCAGGCGGGCGGCATCTCGATCGACGGCGCGTCCGGTCTCGAGAACCGCTACATCATCGACGGCATCGACACCACCGATCCGCAGATCGGCAGCGACGCGGTCCCGATGCGCGCGGAGATGTTCCAGGAGGTGCAGGTGAAGTCGGCCGGGTACGCCGCTGAGTTCGGCGGCTCGACCGGTGGCGTCATCAACGCCGTCACCCGCTCCGGCGGCAACGACTTCCACGGCGCCGTGTTCGTCGACTACGAGAACAACGACTGGAACGGCAGCGAGCGCCCGACGCTTTACAGCGGCACCGGCGAGTACGAGCTCTACGGCAAGGACGACGAGACCCGCTGGGACCCGGGCTTCTACCTGTCGGGCCCGATCCTGCGTGACCGGCTGTGGTTCTTCGCGTCCTACCAGCCGGGTCTCCGGACCACCGACCGCACGGTCGACTGGCCGAACGATCCGTCCGACACCTACACCCAGGACTTCCAGGTCGACTACGTTGTGGCGAACGTGACCGCCAACATCGCCAGCAACTTCCTGCTGAAGCTCGGCGCGAACCTCTCGCCCTATGAGACCGACGGGTTGCTGCCCGGACGCAGCGGCCGGTCCAACCTTCCCGATCAGGAGAACTACGCACCCCTCGGCGTGGAGGGCGAGCGCGAGACCTACTCGCTGATCGCCGACTGGATCGCCACCGACAGCTTCGTGGTCGGCGCCCGCGCCGGCTTCTTCCACACCAACACCGAGGACACCGGCATCCCGACGTTCGACCTGATCCACAACTACTCCACCTCGTCGGTCGGAGACTTCCTCCGGGCCACGTGGCCCGTTATGGACCCGCAGTGGCAGCAGAACCCCGGCTTCCTCAGCGACAACCTCCAGACCGGGGTCAACCAGAAGGACATCTACGAGCGGACCGCCTACGGCGTCGACGCGACCTGGTTCTTCCAGGCGGCGGGCGAGCACTCGCTCAAGTTCGGCTACCAGAACGAGGAGATCTACAACGACGTCGCGAGCGGCTACAACGCCGACCGGATCCTCTACTACTGGGGCCGCTCGATCACCCTTTCCACGGGTGAGAGCGCGACCGGCGAATACGGCATGTTCCGGCTGCTCAACATCTCGACCTTCGGCCAGGCGGAGACCAACAACGAGGCGCTGTTCGTCCAGGACGCCTGGAGCGTGACGCCGAGCCTGACCCTCAACATCGGCCTGCGCGCCGAGAGCGAGGGAGTCCCGAACTTCGGCGCCACCGGGCCCGACCCGGCGATCGATTTCGGCTACGGCGACAAGATCGCGCCGCGGCTCGGCTTCGCCTGGGACATCACGGGCGACAGCAAGTGGAAAGCGTACGGAAGCTACGGCATCTACTACGACGTGACCAAGTACGAGATGCCCCGCGGCTCGTTCGGCGGTGACAAGTGGGTCGACTTCTGGTTCACCTTCGACACCCCCGACCCCGGGCTCAACGACTTCAACGCCGGCTGCACCGTCGGCAACAACACCATCTTCGACGTGCCGAACTGCGGCGCGGGCACCCTGGTCGACACCGTCGACCAGCGCTTCAACTCGATCGATCCCTTCTTCGAAGAACTCTTCGGATTTCCGGCGGTCGATCCCGACCTCAAGCCGATGGAGAGCTGGGAGATGCAGCTCGGTGTCGACCACCAGCTGACCAACACCATCCAGGTCGGCGCCCGCTACGTCCACAAGGAGATCTCCCGGGCGATCGAGGACGTCGGCTTCTTCTACCCGGGCGTGGGTCAGGTGTACATCATCGCCAACCCCGGTGAGGGGATCGTCGCAGACCCGCAACCCAACGGTCTGATCTTCCCCAAGCCCAAGCGCGACTACGACGCCCTCGAGCTCACGTTCGAGAAGCGCTTCGCGGACAACTGGTCGCTGCGTGCGTACTACACCCTCAGCAACCTGAGCGGCAACTACTCCGGTCTGGCGAACTCCGACGAGCAGAACAACGTCGGCGACGCCGCCCGCCTGTCCCCGAACGTCAGCCGCCTGTACGACGTGGTGGAGTCGATGTACGACCAGAACGCCGAGCTCGTGTACGGCGACCTCGCCACCAACCGCACCCACCAGCTGGGCGCGCAGGCCCTGTACAACTTCGACTTCGGCCTGTCGGTCGCTGCCACCCAGTACATCGGCAGCGGCACGCCGGTGTCCACCATCGGCGACGTCAACGGTGGCTTCTTCTACCCGTTCGGCCGCGGTGACCTCGGCGAGACCGACTGGCTCTGGCAGACCGACCTGTCGCTGTGGCAGCGGTTCGACATTTCGAAGCTCGCGTTCTCGGTCGGTGTGACCGTCCTCAACCTGTTCGACCAGGACGCTGGGACCAGGTTCTGGACACACCGCACGCTCGACGAGCTGCCGCTGACTCCGGACGAGTTCGCGGCCGGCTTCGACTTCAACTCGATCGCCGCGGGCCTCGATCAGGACCCGGCCTTCAACAAGGTCGACAACTTCCAGGCTCCGCGGGTCATCCGCCTCAACTTCAAGCTCGAGTTCTGATTTCGTTCACTTCGCGCCGCGAGGCGTTTCAGGGGCTGCCATCCGGCAGCCCCTTTTTTTCTGTGCCTCAGCCGGCGTCCTCGCCGGCTGAGGCACAGAAAAAAAGAGAGGACAGTGGTAATGACGGACCGTGATGTGAGCGTCCCGGCGCGTCGTGGCGCGAGGCGGAGGGGCAGAGGGGCACAGGGGCCGAGGGGCGAAGGGGCAGAGGGGCGAAGCGGCGGAGGGATTGGGATCGTTCGGCTGGGTCGCGGTTCCGCATGAGCGCTGCCGCTGTCGACTGGTTCTGCCGCTGACAACTGCCACTGTCAACTGTCGCTGTCAACTGTCGCTGTCACGGCACCTGAATCCGTGCCCGTCTCCGTCTTCGTGTCCGGATTCGGGTGCAGTGGCAGTGGCAGTCTCAGTGACTGTCTCTGTGACAGTCTCAGTGTCAGAGGACAGCGACCGCGACAGTGGCAGTGAGCCGGCGGCGCGACCGCGGCACAACGGCTTCCGGCGCGTTCACGCCGATCGATTCGAGGAGCCGTTTGAACCACAGAGACACAGAGCACACAGAGAAGGCACAGAGCCGCCCACCCACCCAGAAACACGAAGACACCAAGACACCAAGAAATCACGAAGGCCACCCGCCCGCCCGATCGAATGCAAAGACGCAAAGGCGCAAAGCCCGCCCACCCCTCCCCCCACGCAAAGACGCGGCAACGAGCCACGAGGGTTCGGCGGGGTGGCGAGGTTTCCGGCCGTCGGACGGCCGGAAACCGCCGTGTCGGGACTCCGTGACGAACTCAAGCGTTCGCCTCCGAGTCCCGCCCCGGCGGCCGGCGCTCTCGGAGAGCGCAGGCCTCGCCGATACTCTTCTTCAGTCTGCGGCTCTGCGCCTCTGCGTTTTTCGGGCGTGCGGGGGGCTTCGTGAATCCTCTGGTGCCTTCGTGTCTTCGTGGTTGCGACGGGGGTGGCTGGGTGGCAATCCGAAATTCGAAATTCGAAATCCGAAATAGGCGGGTGGGCGGCATTCCTGATTCCTGATTCCGAATTCGAGCCGCGTGGTCAAAACGTTCAAACGTTCAACGTTCAAACGTTCGAACGACGAGCCTTGCGGCCGGAGCGGCTGCTATGATCGGCGCGTGATCCACGGCAAGAAGGTGACGGTGGTGCTGCCGGCCTACAACGCCGAGCGCACCCTGCGGCGGACCATCGAGGAGATCCCCGAGGGCCTGGTCGACGACCTGATCCTGGTCGATGACTCGAGCTCGGACCGCACGGTCGCGCTCGCCCGCGAGCTCGGCCTGCACACCGTGGTTCACGACCGCAACCAGGGCTACGGCGCCAACCAGAAAACCTGCTACCGGGAGGCGCTGGCGCGTGGGGCGGACGTCGTGGTGATGCTCCACCCCGACTACCAGTACACCCCCAAACTGCTGGTCGCCCTTGCCTCGCTGGTGGCCATCGGCCAGTACGACCTGGTACTGGGCTCCCGCGTACTCTCGGAGGGAGCCCTCGGTGGTGGGATGCCGCTGTACAAGTACGTCGCCAACCGGCTCCTGACCCTGTTCCAGAACCTCCTGCTCGCCAAGAAGCTCTCCGAGTACCACACCGGCTACCGCGCCTTCTCGCGCCGCGTCCTCGAGGTCCTGCCGCTGGCGGAGAACTCGGACGACTTCCTGTTCGACAACCAGATGCTGGCGCAGGCCGCGTACTTCGGCTTCTCAATCGGCGAGGTGTCGTGCCCAGCCAACTACTTTCCCGACGCATCGTCCATCGATCTGCGCCGCAGCGTGGTCTACGGGCTCGGGGTGCTCGGGACCTCGCTTCAGTACCGACTCGCGAAGTGGCGGCTGCTCGAGAGCCGGGTGTTCCCGCGGCTGGAGCCGCGCGAGGGGAGCGACCGCGGCACAGCGGGCCGGCCGTGAACGATGGGAGACGGTTCGCTGCTATGATGCGGCGCCCGGACGATCACACACCATGAGACCAGTCGCAGACATCCTCCTCGCCGGTACGGTGGCGGCGCTGCTGAGCGCGGCACCGGCGCCGGCGGCCCAGGGGCCCGAGCCGGGCCCGACCGCCGCGCCGGCCTCGACCGAGGCGGTCTCCACGACGGATTCGCCGGAAGCTCCCGCGGCGCCCGTCGCGGAGGCGGCGGAAGCCGAATCGGGCTTCACCGCAGCGGAGCGAGCGGCCCTCGATGCCCGGGTCGCCGAGCTCGCCGCAGAGCTCGAAGCGGCCGGGCCCGGCAGCGCCGAGGCGGATGCGGTGGACGCCGAGCTCGTGGCAGCCATCGAGGCCGAGCAGGCGGCCCTCGACGCGGCCCTCGACCGGCTCGGCATTCTCGGCAGCGCCCCTGAGGAGGACCCCAGGTGGCAGGGCGTCCACGCGCACGGCGAAGCCCTGCTGCGCCTGGTGGAGCTGCGCGGGGCCTCGCGGGCGAAGATCTCGGAGGAGCGCCGCAGCACCCTCCTCAGCATCGGGCGGGAGGGCCTCGGCCAGCTCTGGCGCGAGGCGCGGACGGTGGACCTGGCGGCCCGCTACCACCTCGCGAAGCGGCGCCATGCCGTCGACGAGGTGCCGCGGATGGCGCGCGACGTGTTCACGGTCGGCGCGGCGCTGACCCGCCTCGTCCTGGTCGTCGCCGTGATCGCGGCTGCCCTCTGGGTTCGTCGCCGCTGGCGTGCCTGGCTCGAGCAGCTGCGGACGATCGCCTTCCGGAGCTTCTCCAGCGTCGCCTCCAAACGGCGGCTGCAGCGGCTTCTCGGCGGGCTTGCAGTCGTCATGCCGTGGACCCTGTTCCTGCTCACCCTCGGCGCGCTGCGTTGGGCTCTCGGCCCGGCGGTCGAGGCAACCGAGATCGGCATCCTGCTCACCCTCCTCACCGTCTTCGGCAGCTACCGGCTCGCGATCGACGCCGTGGCCGCGGCGCTGGTCGGCATCGCCGTTCACTACGGGCTCGACGCCACGGACGAACGGCGCGCGATGCTCGAGCGCAGCGTGCGCACGGTGCTCAGGGTCGGCGCCGCGCTGGTGCTGGTCATTCTGGTGTCGCGAGGGATGGGTCAGGGGTTCCTGTCGTCGCTGATCATGAAGCTCGGATGGGCGGTGGTGCTCGTTGCGGTCCTGGTCGAGCTCTTCCGCTGGCGCTCGGTGATGATCGACACCTTCCTCGAGCTGCAGCCCCGGGGCCGGTTGGCGGCGACCGTGCGCAGCACCCGCTCGCGCTGGTACGGGGCGTTCGTCGCGCCGCTGGCCTTCGTCTGGTTGGCCGGACGCGGTGTCGCCACCGTCACCCGCGAGTTCGCGCTCGGCTTCGAGCAGACCCAGAAGGCGCTCGCCTTCCTGTTCCGCCGCAAGGTGGAGCGGCAGGCCGAGCGCCAGGGCTACGCCGAGGGCGACGTCGAGGAGCTGCCGGCCGCGGTGGTCGAGGCCTTCGCGGAAGGTGCGGTCGACCGTGGTCCGGTCGTGGTCCCGTTCTTTCCGGGACTCGAGGAGCTGCACGAGCTGATCAGCCGCTGGCGCGACACCGGCGCCCGCGGCTCCTTTCTTCTGACCGGCGAGCGCGGCGCCGGCAAGACCACCTGGCTCAACCAGGTGCGCCGCGAGGACCTCGAGATCGAGCGGATCGCCCTCGGCCGGCGGGTCACGGACGAGGCGGCCCTGACCCGCCGCCTGGCCGAGCTGCTCGAGGTGCCGCTCGAGCCGGATGCCGACTCGCGGGAGCTGGCCCGCGCCCTCGCCGACGGGCCGCGGCGGGTGGTGGTGCTGGACATGGCGCAGCACCTGTTTCTCGCCGATGTCGGCGGCTACGAGGCCTTCGGCGCTTTCGCCGCCCTGGTCAACCGGACCTGCCGCAACGTCTTCTGGCTGTGCAGCATATCGGGCTACGCCTGGCGCCACCTGCGGGCGGTGCGCCCCGACGCGACCGTCTTCCGGGTCCGCCGCCACCTCGGTGGGTGGAGCGACGAGCAGATCGGCGCCCTGATCGCCGCCCGCTGCGCGGCGAGCGGCGTCCGTTTCGACTACGCAGACCTGGTCGTCGACCGCATGGAGGGGGTGTCGGTGCGCTCGCGTCTCATCGAATCTCAGGAGGGCTACACCCGGCTGCTGTGGGACTACTCGGACGGCAACCCGCGTGCCGCCCTGCACTTCTTCCTGCGCTCGCTCGATCCCGTTCGTGGCGGAAGGGTGCGCGTGCGGCTGTTCAAGGCCCCCGAGGTGGAGGTTCTCGAGGAAGGCGGCGAGGACGGGCTCTTCGTGCTCGCGGCCATCGTCGTCCACGAGAGCATCTCGCTCGACGACCTCGAGCGGGTGACCCGGTTCGACCGCGTCCAGTGCTTCATCCACCTCGACCGGCTGCAGGAGATCGGCGCCATCGTGCTCGAAGACGGGATGTACCGCGTCAGCACCACCTGGCACCGGGCGGCGGTGCGCCTCCTGAAGCGCCGCAACCTGCTGCCGGAGTGAGCCCCGGAGGAAACGATGGAGTCCAGCAACAACCTCCTCTCGCTCTTCCAGCCGGGCGACCTTCCGTACGCGCTGCTGATCCTCCTCCTCACCTTCGTCGTCGCGAGGGTCCTGACCAGGATCTTCGAGCAGCTCGGCCGGCGCTTCACCGACAAACGGCTGCTGCTCAACCAGGCGGCGTCGTTCGTCCGTTTCGGGGTGCTGCTGATCGGCGGCCTCGGGGCCGCGCTGACGGTGCTCGAGATCACGCCCGAGGTCATGCTGGCCCTCGGCGGCACGGCGGCGGTCTCGATCGGCTTCGCCCTCAAGGACTTCGTGTCGTCGATCGTCGCCGGGCTGATCATTCTGGTCGACCGGCCCTTCCAGGTCGGCGACCGGGTGAGCTTCGACGGCTGGTACGGCGAGATCCGCCACATCGGCCTGCGCTCGGTCAAGCTGATGACCCTCGACGACACCCAGGTCACCATCCCCAACAACAAGTTCCTCACCGACTCCGTCGCCTCGGGCAACGCCGGCGCGGTGGAGATGATGGTGCAGATGGACTTCCACATCGGCCTCGACCAGGACCTCGCGCGGGCCAAGAGCGTGGTCACCGAGGCGCTCACCAGCTCGCGCTACTTCTCGACCGCACGGCCGTGGGCGGTCAACGTGTCGCAGGTGCTCGAGGGCAGCTACCTCGCGCTGCGCCTCCGGGCCAAGGCCTACGTTCTCGACGTGCGCTTCGAGAAGGCTTTCGAGACCGACGTCACCGAGCGCGTGGTCGAGGGGCTCGCCGCGGTCGGGGTCAAGCCGCCGGCGATCCTGCACCGCAGCTGTTGAGGGCCGGGACTCACTTGTCGATGTAACCGCGCGGCGCGCGGACCTCGACCCCGGACGCGTCGACACCCACCTTGACCCGGTGCCAGCGGCCGTCGCGGCGCCGGTTGTCCGGATAGTAGCCGAGCACGTACTGCTCGCGGAGCTCGTCGAGGATGCGGACGAAGACCGGTCCGATCTGCTGCAGCGCAGTCACCGGGATGATGTCGCCGCCGCTCTCCCGCACCGTCCGGACCAGCTGCTCGAGCTGGCGGGAGTACTCCGCCGGGCTCTTCCAGGCCGAGCTCAGGCTGACCCGCCGATCGTCCGCCGGGTCGTCGGCGTCGCGCGCGAAGCGGATCCAGTAGATGAGCGCGTTGCTGGTGCGGGCGACGGTGAAGACCTGATCCATCTCGACGACGCTGTGGGTGTCGATACCGTCCGAGAGCACGATCAGCACCCGCCGCCCCTGCCGCTCCTCGAGCAGCTTGAGGGCGACGAAGAGGTGGTCGTTCAGCGCGGTTCCGCCGCGCGCCTCGGCGCCGCCGAGGCCGGCGGTCAGGAGCTCCCGGGTGTCGGTGATCGGGGTCCGTACCAGGAGCTGGTCGGAGAAGATCATGACCTGCGCCTGGTCGAGCTCCCGCATGCCGTGGATGAAGGCGGCGGCCCCGGCGGTGGCGGCCTCGAGCTTGGCGCCCTGCATCGAGCCGCTGGCGTCGATCAGCAGCACCGCGGTGAAGGGGATGTCGCCGCGGGCAAAGGTGACGAGAGACTGCGGGGAGCCCTCGTCGACGATCGTGAAGTCGTCGCGCTCGAGGTCGAGGACCCGCTCCTGATTGCGGGTCACCGACACGTAGAGCTGGCGCAGGTCGACCTCGAAGTCGCCTGCGATCGGAAGCGCCAGCGTCGACACCTCGTCGGTGGCGCGATTGCCCTCCACGTCCGAGGCGACGACCGAGAAGCGGTGCTCGGCGTTGACCTCGCCGAGGTCGACACGCAGCTGGAACGGGGGGTGCGAGAGGATGCCGACGACCCGTCCGTCGAGGGCGAACTCGACCTCCGCGATTTCGGCCCGTGAAACGACCTCGACCGCGACCTCGACCTCGCCAATGGCGAAGTCGCCGTCGCGCGGCTCCGTGATGCTGACCCAGATATCGTCGGCCGCCGCCGGTAGGGCGGCCGCGATGAGCAGCGTCAGCAGCATTCCGCTGCGCGCCATGCTCATCTCCGGACCTCGGCGAGGGCCGCGCCGAGGGCGGGCAGACCCTCGCGTGCCGCGGTCGCGAGCTGCTGCCTGGAGGCCGCAAACCCGAGCTCGGGCCACTCGGCGTAGCGCGCCCGGGGCGAGACACCGCGGGTCGCGGGGGGCAGCGAGCGCAGCGTGTCCACGCTCTCGGCGTGCCGTCCCTCGGCGTCGAGGATGGCGCCGAGCAGGATCCACAGGCGCTGGTCGTCGGGCCTGCGTTGGAGGGCCGCCCGCACCTCGCGCTCGGCCTCGGCGGTGCGGCCGTCGCCGATCAGATTGCGGACCAGCTCCTGGGCAGCGAGGGCCTCGATCCAGGCCTGCTCGCCGTCGTCGAGCAACGCGCGCAGCATCTCCTCGCCCGCCTGCCGGCGGCCGGTGCGGACGAGGTTGAGAGCCAGCCGCAGCCGTCCCTCACGGTGCTGCGGGTCGGCCGACACCAGGGATCCGTAGGCCAGCGAAGCCTCGTGGTGCTCGGCGGCCCGCTCGAAGCTGAAGCCCAGCGACAGCAGTGCCGGCCCGTGGCCGGGCGCGAGGCGCAGGGTCTGCTCGAGCAGGCTTCGGGCGGAGGCAGAAGCCATCGCCTGGGCGAGGTCGACGGCCACGCTCACCATCAGGTTGGCGGAGAACTCGTCGCCGGGGCGGAGCCGACCGAGGTGCTCGGCGGTGGTCACCGTCATCGCCCGCGCGTGGGCCGCCAGCATGCCCTCCGAGCGCGCCGTGTAGCTGCGCTCCATGTCGCGGTGGAGCAGCGCCACCGGCGCGAGGCTCGCGGGGTCGGTTGCGGCGAGCTTCTTGACGACCTCCTGCTCGGTGTCGGTGAGCTCGCGCAGGGCCTTCGGGGTCGGGTCGGCCAGGGCCCGCCGCTCGAACCCGGCCAGGGCCAGGCTCGCGCCGTGGGCGTCGCCGGCTGCGAGGGTGGACAACGCCTCGAGGTAGGCGTCGCGCAGCTCACGGGGGCGCATCCGCGGCGCCTGCTCGCCGCCGCCGGTCGCCTCGGCGGTGTCGCTCCCGGCGGCGCCCGGCGTCGTGGCCCAGGCGCGGAGATCATGCTCAGCGACGACGACCACCCGGATCGCCCGCCGCAGCAGCTCGCCGCCGGTGTTCTCGTCGAGGGTGAGGATCAGCGTGTAGGCGCCCGGCGGCAGGTGAACGGGAGACAGCGTGAGTCGCCGCAGGCCAGCATTCGCGTCCGGCGCCGGACCAAGCTCGGAGACCGGCTCGGCCACCGTGCGGCCGATCTCGTTGACGATCCGGACGCCGACCCTGACGTCAGCGCCCCAACCGTGGT
This sequence comes from Chondromyces sp., assembly GCA_035466375.1. Classification (GTDB taxonomy): domain Bacteria; phylum Acidobacteriota; class Thermoanaerobaculia; order Thermoanaerobaculales; family Sulfomarinibacteraceae; genus Sulfomarinibacter. Next base: position 5,761 of record DATIVB010000357.1, on the reverse strand, counting down.
CGTTGACGAAGAGCTCCGCCGGCCGGTTCTCGGCCAGCATCGGGCGCGCCGCGGGTAGGACAGCCCGTCCGGGCCCGACCGCGACCGTCGCAACGCCGCCGCCCTGGGCGGCCACGAGCCAGCCGGAAACGGGGTCGGGAAACAGCGGCGGCAGAAGGCGCGCAGCGGAATCGTCGGCGGCCGGCACGTCCACAAGGCTCCAGCTCAGGAAGAAGGCGCCGGTTTCCTGGTTGCGCACCATGACCCGGAGGGCGTAGCTGCCCGCGTCGAGCTGAAACCGGCCGACGAACTTGAGCCCGGTGCGGGCAATGGTGGCGGCGTAGAGCTCGGGCTCGAGAATCAGGCCCTGGGCGAGGTAGTCCACGACACGCCCGTCATCGCCGACGATGTAGGCGAAGACGCCGAGCATCAGACGGCGGCCGCGGCTGTTGCGGAGCAGCTCCTCGCCGTCCACCTCGACGACGAAAGGCACCTCCGCACGGCCTTCGGGACCGTGCCCGGTCATCGACCACACCAGGGCGCCCTCGACCTCGCCGCCCGCCTGACCGGACAGCAGCAGGGCGCCGGTGCGCGCCTCGACGGCGCCGAGGTCGAGCGCCTCGATGGCAGCAATCTCGGGGCGCTGAACGGGTTCGGCGGAGGGTGCCGGTCCCGCGCACAACGAGGCGGCGAGCCAGACAAGCAGCACCGGCACGAGGCGGCCGAAGCGCCGCGGCCGCAGCGCGCGTCCACGCGCCTCCGGGCCGGCCACCCGGCGCGGTGCGGCGGACCGCTCCTGCTGGTGCCCGACCATCATCGCCCTCCCTGACACCGCGCGAGCTGCCCGGCGCGGCCGATGGATGATACTACGCACCCGGAGGCGGCGGGTTTACGCCGGTCGGGGCACGCCGTCAGGACATGCCGTCGCCGGCTTGCCACGCGCCGGCGGACGCGCCGGCCTGTAAACGGACACCGACGCCGACCGTAAACTCCGGTGGAAGCTCCGCTGCGGGCTGAGGTATCCTGTGCGGTGCGAAGGGAGGGCCGATATGACTTTGATGCTCAAGAGAATCGTGATCGTCGCAGTCCTCGCCTGCGTGGCGGCCGGTTGCGGGACGACGACGCCGGCGATTTCGAGGCCGGTGACCGAGCCGCTGATCGACCAGCCGGGCGAGGATCTCGTCCGCTATCGCGACGCCGTGATCGAGGTCGTTCTCGAGACCGGCTTTGCCAACCAGAACCTCGGCGAGCCGTGGCTGATCGTCAACGTCGCGCTGAGCGGGATGACCGGCGCCGCATCGCAGGTCAAGCGGGACCGGGTGTCGGTGCGCACTCCGGACGGACGAACCATCCCGCTGCCGTCTTACAAGGAGTTCCTCGCCGCCTGGGACAGCGAGCTCGCCGCGGCCGCCCGTCGCGCCGGGATCGCCAGCCAGCCGCTCGATTTCACGCGCGCCAACCGCCGTTCGTGCGTCCTCGGCTTCATGCCGGAGCCCGGTTCCGGGCAGTCGACCCGCACCGCCCTCAACGTCACCAACCGCGAGGTGTGCGTCGGCATGCTGTACTTTCCGATCGCCGGCGGCGTGCAGCCCGGCGACTGGCGCCTGGTGTTGGAGTTCGAGGAGACCGACGCCGTCGTGCCCTTCACCCTGGGTGAAGGCTGAGGCGGGGGAGGAAAAGCTGCATGCTGGAGAGAACGCGCCACCGACGGCGGCCGGGACGAACGACCCGGCATCTGTTGCCGATCGCGGCCGCTCTGACGTTGGTGTGCGTGGCCGGCGGGCAGGAGGCCGAGAGGCCTGACGTCGTCGGCGGACTGACCTTCGTCGACGAGGTCGAGGTGACGGTGGTCAACGTCGACGTCTTCGTCCGCGACAAGGACAACCGGGCGGTCACCGGTCTGGGACGCGACGACTTCCGGCTCCTGGTCGACGGTCGCGAACAGCCCCTGAGCAACTTCGCGGCCTACACCGAGGAGCTGATCGCCGACCTCGCAGCGCAGCGGCAGGAGGCGGCCGCGCCGGCCGAGCCCGAGCCGGAGCCGGCGGCTGCCGGGGAGTCGGCCGACGACGGCGCCTCCTTCGCGGCCGAGCGCCTGCAACCGGTGCACCTCGTTCTGTACGTGGACAACGAGAACCTCCGGCCCTTCGACCGCAACCGGGTGCTGCCGCAGGTACAGCGCTTCCTGCGCACCGTCATGTTGCCCCACGTCCAGGTGATGGTGGTGTCGGCCGAACGCTCGGTGCGGGTGGTGCAGGGCTTCACCAGCGACCCCAAACAGGTGGAAGCCGCGCTGCGCGACCTGCGGAAGGTCTACGGCGGCCGCACCGACAAGGATCGGACCAGAGGCCGCCTGATCGCTGACATCCAGAGGGCCGAGGACCAACGCAACAGCGGCAACACGAGGTCGCTCAACCAGGAGGTGTACGAGATCGAGGAGTCGATCCGCACCTACGGCGAGGAGCTGTCGTTCGAGCTCGGGTACTCGGTCGCGGCGGTGCGCGAGATCACGACCTCGCTCGCCGGACTCCCGGGCCGTAAGGTGATGATCCACATCTCGAGCGGCCTGCCGATGGTTCCGGCCCGCGATCTGATTTCCTGGTGGGGCGAGCTCTTCCAGCAGAAGTCCATCCTGCCGATGCTCGCGCGCTTCAACCGCGGCATGGTCTACGAGGCGCTCGCTTCGACCGCCAATGCGCAGGGCGTCGCCTTCTACACCATCGACGCCACCGGACTCGGTGGCCTCGCCCCGTCCTCTGCCGAGTACTCGCGCCCGGTCGACCCGCTGGTGACCAGCATCCACGCCATCAATTACCAGGAGCCGCTGCAGATCCTGGCCGAGACGACCGGCGGCCGCGCCATCCTGGATGCCAACGACGTCAGCATCGGCCTCGAGGAGCTGCGGGAGGACCTCTTCACCTACTACTCGCTCGGCTACCGTCTGTCGGCGAGCGGCGCCGACACAGTGCACCGGCTGGCGGTGGAGATTCCCGAGCATCCCGAGTACCGTCTCGTCTACCGCCGGACGCTGGTCGAGAAATCGGTCGAGAGCCGCATTCAGGATGCGGTGGTGAGCGGCCTCGTGGTCGACGTCGAGGACAACCCGATGGGCATCGAGGTCACGGCGGATGAGGCCGAGGTGGCGTCGGAGAACCGCTGGATCCTGCCGATCGAGGTGAGCTTCCCGATCGAGTCGGTGGCCATGCTGCCGGAGGGCGAGGAGTACGTGGGCCAGGTCGTGGTCTTCCTCGCCAACCGGAACCTCGAAGGCCGGCAGTCCGACGTGCAGCGGCGCGAGTTCCAGATCCGCATGCCGGCCGCCGACTACGAGTCGCGCCGGCAGGAGCGCTACACCGCCGAGTTCGGGCTCCTCATGGAGGAGGGCCAGCACAGGGTGGTGGTGGGGGTCCTGGACCCGGTGACCCGGCAGGCGAGCTACGCTCGGCTGACTGCGGACGTGCCCTGACCCCGGCACCGCTCGCAGAGACGGAGAGCACCCCGGAGGGGCCGCCGGCGGCGGCCCCTCCGTTGTCTTGCATTGTGTTCGATGAAATGACGGGTGGGAGCTTCAGGACTGTCCGAGGATCGCGATCGAGGCGCGGCCGCCGCGGGCCGAAACGGCGCTCGAGCAGGTGAACTCGATGCTCGCGATGGTCTTGGGTCCGCCGTCGACCGCGATCGGGTCGCTCGTCAGGCCGGGCTCGACGTCGAAGTCCCCGTCGATCGTCTGGCTGGTGCCGTCGCTGAAGTTGAGGGTCAGTCCGGAAAAGCGGACCCACGAGCCGCCGACCTTGAACTTGATCTCGCCGACCGACGCGTCCTTGGTCTCGACCGCGACCGCGATCGGCTCGTCCTTGAACGCGAGGGTCTTCCCCCCCAGCTTCTGCCAGTCGCCGGCGCTCGCCATCGCGGCTCCGACGAGCAGGGCGACCATGGCCAGAACCGCCACCTTTTTCCGTTCACTCATCTCTCGATCTCCTTTCGTGTTCGCCGCCCGCACGGGCAGACTCTGCCGGTTGCGGGGCCTTGATTCTCGATCGTCACTTCCCCGGGGGAGTCGGTTTCGAAACCCGTCGCGCTCACCCATCCTTTACGTGCCGAACGCCATTTGGTTCGCGCGTCCGGTGAAATTCGGAGGCGGACTCTGTCGGCCGGGTGGAATACCGGACTGAGGGCTGGGCTGCCTCCGTCCGCGTCGTCTGATCGAACCGATCACGCGGACCCCGGCAACGGTCAGGCGGACCGCTCGCCGCCGAAGGCGGCCGCATTCTCGTAGACCTCGAGCACGCGATCGGCGCCGAACTCGATCGGCATGTCGATGTGGTCGCGCAGCGCCGTCTTCAGCTCGGCGTGCTCGGGGTCTTCGCGCAGCGCCCCCACGACCGCAGCGTCGACCATCTTGAGGGCCGCCACCACCTCGTCGACGCTGAAGCCCTCGGCGAGTCGCCGCTCTGCGAGGTCGCGGCACCAGTTGAGAAAGACCTCGTTCTCTCCACTCTGAACCGCTGCGATGAGGTTTCGCAGGGTGACCCGGTGGTCCCAGAAGCGCTGCTCGGCGGAGATCATGAGCGGGGTCGGCGCCGCGGCGGCCCGGCGTTCGAGCGCGGCCGCGATCTCCTGCTCGATCGAGGACTCGTACTTCTTGAGCAGCCGGTAGACGCGGAAGTTCGGCGTGAGCTGCAGGTGTTCGAGAGCGTTCCGGTTGCGCCGGTACCACTCGAGAGGGTTCTCCCGCCGGTGCTCGATCAGGAATGGGAGGCGGGTGAGCAGCGAGAGCCGGGGCGTCGGGCTCCAGCCGAGGCGCGCCCGCGTGCGGCCGGCGTCGATGTCCATCCGGCGGTCGACGTAGTCCGCCATCCAGGTGCGCTCGAAGGGGCGGGTGCCGATCGCACGGCCGACCAGGTCGCGCACCCAGATGCCCGGCCGGCAGAGAGGCTTCGGCAGGTGGATGGGGCGGCGGGGCGAACCGTGCACGTGGGCCGTGGCGGCCCGGAAGAGCTCGAGGTGCGACACCGCGCCGTCCTCGCCGGGCATCAGGACCTCCAGCGGTTCGAGCCGGTGGCGCTGCTCGAGCAGCCGCATCATGAAGAACGCGCTGTCGCGGACGTGCAGGTACGGGATCGCCGAGTCACCGCGGCCGGCGAGGATCCTGGCGTCCCAGGCCCCGGACAGCCAGGTATCCAGCATCACCTGCAGCGGGGGGTACTCGCACCAGTCCGAGAACATGGCCGCGAAGCGGACGATGAGGGGCGAGAAGCTGTCGGTGAAGTCGGCCAGCATGCGCTCGCCCGCCCGCTTGGTGCGGGCGTAGATGTGCCGCCCGTCGGGCGGCGTCGCCTCCGTGATCGGGCGCCCGGGAGACGAGAAGGGGCAGGCCGCCACCGAGCTCGCGAAGATGAAGTGCTCGAGCCCGAGCCCGCGCGAGGCGTCGAGCAACGACCGCATCGCGACAATGTTGGTGCGCTGGTACTCGGGGTGCTCCTCGCCGGTGAAATCGTAGTAGGCGGCAAGGTGGATCAGGACATCGACGCGGCCGCCGGCGCGGATGCAGGCGAAGGTGTCGCGCAGGAGCGGGGCGTCGGTGAGATCGAGCTGGTACCACTCGACGCTGGAGTGGTCGGCCATCCCGGCCTCGATCAACGGCCTCCGGTCGAGGGCCACGATCCGGTGCCGGCGCCGCAGCAGCTCCACCAGCAGGCGCCCCAGGAACCCGGAGGCGCCGGTGATCGCGATTCGCAGCGGCTCGGTCACGTGGGTATGGTAGCCGACCACGAGCCGAACC
>DATIVB010000356.1:0-16388 GCA_035466375.1 Chondromyces sp. | reverse complement strand
CACCGCGCACTCGGCGACCGGCAGATCGAGTCTGTCCAGGGGCGCGAAGGTCCGGGTCCACGAGCGTCGCGGCGACGCTCCCAGCTTCACCTCCACGCCGTGGAGGCGGCCGTCGTGCTCGATCAAGAGGTCGACCTCCTTGCCGTCCCGATCGCGGTAGAAGTAGAACGCCGGCCGTCGCATGCGGTGCCAGAAGCTCTTGAGGATCTCGGTCACCACGAAGGTCTCGAAGATCGCGCCCGCGAGGGCGCCTGCGGCGAGGGTGCCGGGGCTGGACCACCTCGTGAGGTACGACGCCATTCCCGTGTCGAGGAAGTAGAGCTTGGGGGTCTTGACGAGACGCTTGGTCAGGTTCGTGTGGTAGGGACGGAGGAGGAGCACCTGGAAGCTCTCCTCCAGGATCGACAGCCAGCTCTTCGCCGTCGGTACCGAGACGTCGACGTCCCGGGCCAGATCGGAGAGGTTCACCAGCTGCCCGGTGCGCGCGGCTGCCGCGCCGAGGAAACGGACGAACGACTCCTGGTTCCCTATCTGCGCCAGGTCGCGAACATCCCGTTGCAGGTAGGTCTGGAGGTACGAGCCGTAGAACAGGTCGCGGTCCCGCACCGGCCCCGCGACGAGCGCCGGGAAGGAGCCTCGCCAGATGGTGTCGAAGGCGCCCTCCATGTTCGTCGGGCGTGCCGACGTGCGGCGCTCCGCCAGCCGGTCGCTGGTGGGAAGGAACGGCGGCAGGCGGATGTCGCGCTCATCGCCTTCACGGGTCGAGAACCCCAGCAGGTTCAGGATCGCCACCCGCCCGGCAAGACTCTCCGTGATGTCCCGCATCGCGAGAAAATGCTGCGATCCCGTGAGCCAGAACCGGCCGGGCGTGGGATCCCGGTCGACCTCCATCTTGATGTGGGGGAGCAGGCTCGGGGCGTACTGGATCTCGTCGATGAGCACCGGTGGTGGAAACCGCTGCAGGAACAGCGCCGGATCGGCGACGGCCAGCTCGCGTCGCGTCGGATCGTCGAGTGTCACGTAGGTCCGGTCGGGCCCGCAGAGGTGGCGCAGCAGCGTCGTTTTCCCGACCTGCCGGGGCCCAGTCACGAGCAGGACCGGAAGCTGCTCGGAGGCGTTCAGCACCCCGTCCTCGAGGGCTCGCGCACGGTATCGTGTTCGGCTCATTGCAAGTACAACTTTAACATAGCCGAACCGGCTCCCGGAAGTCACGCCCGAGGTGATGGTGCTCGTGTCCGTCTGGCGGGCGCCCGTGACCGCCATTCCCGGTATTTCGCCAAGAGCCTCGGTCAACGCTCAGGAGTCTGCAGATCCTTCATGCCCTGAGAGAACTTCACACGTGAGGTCGCCGATGCTCCGGATGGCGCCGCCAACCGGCGTGCGCGCAGCACGCCCTGCCCCGACCGGTCCGGGCAGGGCGCAACGTCTCGCCGATCGCGGGTTCAGACCGCCACCGGCTCGACCAGGCCCTGCCGGATCAGCTCGGCGTGGATCGCCGTCCGGCTGCGCTCGAGGGCCGCGGCGAGCTCCTCGAGGGTCTCACCCTTCTGGAATCCCGTGGCGACCCGCGAGCGGTCCGCGTCCGACCAGGGCAGACCGGCGTTGGTCGGCCGGCCGAGCTCCAGGTTCTGCCGCCGCCGCTCCTCCGGGCTCATCTTCGATCTCGGCCCGAGGGCGTACGAGTGGACGGTGAACAGGGCGCGGATCACCCGCGGGTGGTTGTAGGGGCTGTCAGGGCCGAAGACCTCGCCGGTCACGGGGTCGACCCCTTCGGCGAGCGTCTTGACGATGGTCCGTGCTTCACTGAGTTCCATGGTGTTCTCCCTCGTCCCCGGAGGTGTCGCTGCCAGCGGCATCGGGCGCCGCTGAGGGTCCTCCGGGGCTCAGGCGTGGACGGACCACCGAAGAGCGATGGCATAAACAAAGTATAAATCGAGCACGCTTTTGTCAAGGCGAGATCGTTCATGAGTCCTTGCGCCGCGCGGACCGGTCAGCCGGTCTCGCACAGCTCCCTGGCCACCGACCTCGGCGTCGGCCCGAACACGGTCGCGAGGTCCATTTTCTCTCGAGGCGCTGCGTGAGGTACTGGCGGGGTTCGTGGCCTCATTCTCGGGGGAACCGAGCGGGGGTGCGTCCCAGCGGTTGAACAGGAGGGACTGCCGACCGGGCGGACGGCTCGCCTGATCGGGGAGCGGCCCCATCATCTCCCGAGGTCACGCCCGATGGTGCGGGGACATGCCGACGGGCGAGGCTGAGTCGACGCGATCGCCCCGTCTGCCCGAGCGGACGTTGATGCGATCGAGTCTCCCACGGGGGAGCATGGATGGTGGATGCAGTATCGAGCGCGCACCCTCGACGCCGAAGCCGCACCGATCGCGGCCGTGACGTCGTCGTACGAACACGCGGCAGGGACCGAAAACAGTGAGCGGCAGCGGCGAGCGCGGGGTGATAGAGCTGGTCAAGGAGCTGCGTGACGGGCTCGTCCGCCTGCTCCGCCTGGAGCTCCGGCTGGCGCGGGCGGAGCTCGAGGAGAGCGCCGCGGCGACGGCGAGGAGCGCAGTGCTGCTGGCGGCCGCAGGGGTCGTCGCGCTCGGGGCGTGGTTCTGCCTTCTGGCAGCTGCGGCGGCCGGACTGCACGCCCTCTTCACCGCCGTGGGGCTCCGCCCCCTCGCGAGCCTCGCCGCCGCCTTCGTGACCATGGCCCTCGTGACGGCGTCGGCGGCCGCACTTCTGCTCGCGCGCGGGCGTGCCCGCCTGCAGCGGGCGCGTTTGGCGCCGAGGCGGGCCATCGAGTCGGTTCGCGACGTGGTCACGCCGGGCCAGGCGGAGAATGCCGATGGCTGACAGCGAGATGAACCGGGAGACGGAGCGGATTCTCGAAGAAATCGATCGCACGCGCGAGGGTCTGGACAACGCCCTCGGGCAGCTCGGCGAGCGCCTCGACCCGGTACGCGCGCTGACGACGCTTCGGCGGGTGGTCGCAAAAGCGGCGGCCGATCAGCCGGTGGCCGCGCTGGCAGGCGCTCTCCTGGTGGGAGTCCTGGCAGGTCTCGCACTCGGCCGGCGAGGCTAGCCGCCTCTCGCCCCAACTACGCCCGATCGGAGGGCTCTCGAGAGGGCCGGAATCGGAATGGACTGGATCCGGGTGGCGCAGTGAAAAGCCGCCCCGAAGGGCGGCATTCACAAGCATGGTTCACCTTGGGCCAGGCTCGGAGGCTGTCCCAACGCGCCCCGACCTCGCCAGCGAGCAGTCAATCGCCGCCTCCGCACTTCCGCCCGGCGGCGGTGCTGTCGGATTGCCGGCAGGCGGACGATGACTGCCGTCCGGTCGGGTTGTGTCCCCACCTTTTAGACGACCGCGCGATAAATGACGTTCCGCCAAGGAGCGGCCATCACCCCTTCGGCCAAAGGGAGGATATCTGGCCCGTCGTGCAGGAGGAGACAGCCGGCGACCGCTTCCGGCTTCGCTCTCCGAGCTTCGCCGGGACTCGTGGGTCGGGCTTCGCCCTCCCTGAAACGTCTTCGCGCATGCGGTCCCTGAAGCCGCAGGCGGCCGATCAGCCCCTGCAATCCCTCGAGCTGTCGTCAGCCGATCCAGTCGAGGGGATCTTCGTCCGCCGACGGACGGGCACCGGCGCGCTCGATGAAGAGGTGGTGCCAGATCGCAAACTGGGTGAGACAGAAGATCTCCCGCGTCGCCTGGTTGCGCCGACGTTGTGCAGTGAAGAGGGCCGGTAGGCGGCGGATGTCGAACCACTGCTGAATCGCATGATTGGCCGTGAGCCGTGACTCCAGCCCGTCGAGGAGTGCGCCGCTGAGCCACTCGCGCGCCGGCACCACGAAACCGGTCTTCTTCTTGTACAGGTGGTCCTTCGGCAGGTAACGCTCGGCCCAGTGGCGCAGCAGGACCTTGGTGCTGCCGTCGGCGACCTTGAGCCCGTCTGGCAGTGACAGCCCGAACTCGACCACGCGGGAATCGAGGAACGGCACCCGGCCCTCGACGCCGAAGGCCATCAGATTGCGGTCCACCTTCACCAGGAGGTTGTCGGGCAGGGCCGTCACCAGGTCGGTGTGCTGGCAGCGTTGCAGGTGCGACCAGCCGCTGGGAGTGCTCGCCCAGGCCTCGACGAAGGGGCGTCGAAAGTGGCCGTCATGGCGGAGCAGCTCGCCGCCCAGTGCCGTGCGCCCACGCCGCCGACGCCAACTGCTGCGAGTCCGAAAGCCACCGGACCCCGGCGCGACAGCGGCGCGCAACAGCGAAACCAGCGGGTGCTTCCGATACCGCCGGTAGCCGCCGAACACCTCGTCACCGCCCTCGCCTGTCAGCACCACCTTGAGCTCGGAGGAGGCCGTGTCGGCGAGGGCCGACGTCGGCAGGGAGGCGTAGTCCCGCATCAGCTCGTCGCACGCCCACACGGTGAGGGGAAGGCGCCGGAAGAGGGACGAGGGCTGGAGGTGGATCGAGCTGTGGCGGGCGTTGAAGATGCCGGCGATCCGCTCGGCATCGGCGAGCTCGTCGCGGATCTCGTCATCTGAGTAGCCGACGGAGAAGGTGCGCAGGGGCTCGCTCCTGACCCTCGCGTGCAGGGCGAGCATGATCGCCGAGTCGTTGCCGCCGGACAGAAAGAGGCCATAGGGTACATCAGAGAGCAGGTGCTCCGTCATCACCCGCCGCAGCAGGAAGTCGAGCTCCTCCGTCGCCGCGTCGAGGCTGATCTCTCGGGGCACCACATCGAGCGTGCTCCAGTAGCGTCGGCGGCTGAGGCGGAGCTCCGCGTCGATCTCGATCAGCTCTCCCGGCTGGACCCGGTGGATGTCGGCGAACACCGTGCGTTGACCGCTGGCAAAGGCGTTGTGCAGGAACTCGGAGAACGCCGCAGCGTCGAGGTCGGGCGCCCCCGGCAGGTAGGGAAGGATCGCCTTGATTTCGGAGGCGAAGAGCAGCCGGTCCGGAAGCCGGGTGTAGAAGAGGGGTTTGATGCCCAGACGATCGCGAGCGAGGATGAGCCGCTGCCGCGCGCCGTCGACCAGTGCGAAGGCGAACATCCCGTGCAGACGATGGATGAAATCCCGACGATCCACGGCGTAGGCGTGGAGGATCGTCTCGCTGTCGCTGCGGGTGGCGAAGCTGCGGCCCTGGGCTTCGAGCTCGCGGCGCAGCTCGGGAAAATTGTAGATCTCGCCGTTGACCGCCACCGCGAGCTGATCCGCGTCGTCGACCATCGGCTGTCGCCCACCCGCGACGTCGATGATCGCGAGACGGGTGTGGGCGAGGCCGAAAGGGCCGCTGGTGAACACTCCGGAGCCGTCCGGGCCGCGGTGGCCGAGGATGTCGATCATCGGCGCCAGCTCCTCGGCTTCGACCGGGGCGCCACGCCGCACGATGCCGGCGATGCCGCACATTTTGACCTCCAGTGGCAGAATCGCCGGTCGAAGGGTAGCGCACTTCGGCGGTGATGCTTTTGGGCTTTCAGCGTCGATGACTACCGCAGGTCCTTCACCAGAACCGATGGAGGGGGGCAGGCGAGCGCATGGGCCGGGCTGAGCGTGCTGCTCGAGGCCGGATGCCGCCGCCGCGGTTACGCTGTCGCAATCTGCGATTGCTCCGGCGCACCCCAACACCACGAATGCCTGGCCGCTGACCAACCCACCCGTCTCTCCGTTCCGACTCCTGCCGAACCTGCCTTTGCCCGGCGAAGCCGGGCCTGCAACCACGAAAAAACGCGGCGCCGGGCGCCGCGTATTTTTCGTGGTTGCGGGGGCAGGATTTGAACCTGCGACCTTTGGGTTATGAGCCCAACGAGCTACCGGACTGCTCCACCCCGCGTCAGTCGCGAAGAGTGAGTATAGGAGTCGGGGCGGGGCCTGTCAAGGCGGGCTCCGGCGGCGGCGTCGGGGTGGCCAGCAGGATGACGGTGTCGCCGGGGCGCACCATGCCGAGCTCGGCGCGCGCCAGCGACTCGACCGCGGCCGGGTCGCTGCGCAGCGCGCGCAGGGTCTCCTCGAGCTCGGCGATGCCTTTCTCGAGCTCGATGGTGCGCTCCTCGAGGCGCCGCTGCTCGTCCTCGGCCGCTGCCAGCTCCTCGAATCCGTGGGTGACGATGGACGAGAACACGCCGAGCGCTGCCAGCACGGCGATGGCGAGGACGACCAGGGGCAGGCGCTTCATCGTCTCCCGAGCGCCGCGCGGCCGCGGTAGCGGGCGATGTCCTCGAGCTCCTCCTCGATGCGGAGCAGACGGTTGTACTTCGCGATGCGATCGGTGCGGCAGGCGGAGCCGGTCTTGATCTGGCCGGTGTTGAGGGCCACCGCGAGGTCGGCGATGGTGGTGTCCTCGGTCTCGCCCGAGCGGTGCGAGATGACCGCCGTCCACCCCGCCTTGTGCGCCATCTCGACTGCGTCGAGGGTCTCCGACAGGGTGCCGATCTGGTTGAGCTTGACGAGCACCGAGTTGGCGACGCCGCGCTCGATGCCCTCGCGGATGATCTCCGGGTTGGTGACGAAGATGTCGTCCCCGACGAGCTGGATGCGTCCTCCAAGCCGGGCCATGAGCTGCTCCCAGCCCTCCCAGTCGCTCTCGGCGAGCGCGTCCTCGATCGACACGATCGGGAAGTCGTCCACCAGGGAGGCGTAGACGTCGATCATCTGCTCCGACGAGAGCCCCTCGCGGCCCTCGCCGGTGAGGTTGTAGGTGCCGTCGGCGAAGAACTCGGAGGCCGCCGGGTCCATGGCGAGCGCGATCTGGTCGCCGGGGGCGTAGCCGGCGCGGTCGATGGCCTCCATGATGAGCTCGAGGGCGGCCCGGTTGGACGCGAGGTCCGGGGCGAAGCCGCCCTCATCGCCGACCGCCGTCGACAAGCCGCGGTCGGCGAGCACCTTCTTCAGGGTGTGGAAGACCTCGACCCCGGCGCGCAGCCCTTCCGAGAAGGTGGGGAAGCCGACCGGCATCACCATGAACTCCTGGAAGTCGACCGAGTTGTCGGCGTGGGCGCCGCCGTTCAAGATGTTCATCATCGGTACCGGCAGCGTGCGCGCGCCGCAGCCGCCGAGGTACTGGTAGAGCGGCAGGCCGGCCGCCTCCGCGGCCGCCCGGGCGACCGCCAACGAGACCGCGAGCATGGCGTTGGCGCCGAGGTTCGATTTGTTGTCGGTGCCGTCGAGGTCGAGCATCGCCTGGTCGACCCCGAGCTGGTCGCGGGCGTCGAGGTCCTCCACCGCCTCGGCGATGGGGCCGTTGATGTGCTCCACCGCGCGCAGCACGCCCTTGCCGCCGAAGCGGTCGGGGTCGCCGTCGCGCAGCTCGAGGGCTTCGCGCGAACCGGTGGAAGCGCCCGAGGGGACGATCGCGTGGCCGACGGCGCCGCCCGAGAGCACGACCTCCGACTCGACCGTCGGGTTGCCTCGCGAGTCCAGGACCTCGCGTCCGGAAACGAACTCGATGTCGAACATGATCAAATCCTCCGTTGCGAAAAGAAATGGCGCGCCAGGTGCATCAGGAGGCGCTGCTCCTCGGGGGAACGGCCCTCGACGTAGAGCCGGATCTTGGGCTCGGTGCCGGCGAGACGGACGAGGATCCAGCCGCCGCCGTCGAAAATCAACTTGAGGCCGTCGCTGCGGTCCACCTCGACCACCCGATGGCCGTTGACCTGGTGCCACTCCTGGCGCAACCGCTGTTCGTACATCTCCAGGGAGCGTTCGGTGAGTGGGATCTGGGTGCGCCGGAACGAGTAGACGCCGACCCGCGCGGCCAGCTCCTGGGCGAGCTCGATCATCGTCTTGCCTTCCACCGCGACCATCTCGGCCGCCAGCAGACAGGCCAGCACGCCGTCCCGCTCCGGCAGGTGCCGGGCCCACGCGAGCCCGGCGCTCTCCTCACCGGCGTACTCCAGGGTGCCGTCGACCAGCAGCGGGCCGAAGTTCTTGAAGCCGACCGGGGTCTCGACGAGCTCGAGGCCGTGGGCGCGGGCGACCGCGTTGATCAGGCCCGAGGTGGCGATGGTGTAGCCGACCCCGCCCTCAAGCCCGCGCCGGCGCGCCAGGTAATCGAGGATCAGGGCCAGGCAGGTGGTGGAGTCGCACATCCGCGCGCCGCGGTCGAGGATCCCGAAGCGATCGCCGTCGCCGTCGGTGGACAGCCCGAGGTCGGCGGCGGAGCTCCGCATCTCCTCGCGCAGCCGCGACAGGTTTTCCGAGGTGCAGTCCGGAGCGTAGCCCCCGAAGTACGGGTCGCGGGTGTTGTGGATGACGACCGCCGCGATCTCGTTCTCGAGCAGGATGTGGTCGAGATACTCGCGGGCCGAGCCGAACAGCGGGTCGACCACGATCTTGATGCCGGAGCGCGCGATGGCCTTCCAGTCGATGAGCTCCTGCAGCCGCTCGAGGTAGGCCGGTTTGGGGTCATGCGCCGCGATCAGCTCGGTGCGCGGCACGAAGGTGTCCTCCCAGGCCGCCTCGAGCCGGTCGAAGCGCCGCTCGATCCGGTCGGTGACGGTCTGCGGCGCGAGGATTCCGTCCGCGGTGTAGATTTTGAGCCCGTTGTACTCGGGGGCATTGTGGCTGCCGGTGAAGATGATGCCGGCCGCGGCGGAACGCTCGAGCACCATCGAGGCCACCACCGGGGACGGGACATCGCGCGGGACGAGCTCGGCGATGATGCCGTTGGAGGCGATGAGCTCGGCGGCGGTGGCGGCGAACTTCTCCGACAGCAGGCGGGTGTCGAAGCCGACCGCGATCCTCTCGACCGGTCTCGGCTCCTCCCGCAAGGTGTCGACCATCGCCTGCACCGCCATCCGCACGCGGCGGAAGGTCAACTCGCGGCCGATGATGCCGCGCCATCCGGAGGTCCCGAAACGCACCATGCGCAATTCTACATCGTGCGGCCCGGCCGCACGATGTAGAATTGCGGGATGTTCGTGTATCGCGAGAACGATCCCTCGGGCACCTATCTGATCCCGCAGACCTCGCACGCCTGGCTCGCGTGGCAGATCGCGGGCCACTGGGGCAACCGCTCGTTCGCGCGGCCGTCGCCGCGCGCCGAGACCCTCGCTGCAGTTCTCCTCCACGACGGCGGCTGGAGTGACTACGACGAGGCGCCGGAGATCGACGCCGACGGGCGTCCGCGGACCTTCGACCGCATGGCGGTCTCGGAGCACCTGGCGATCTGGCGCGCCAGCATCGCGCGCAGCGCGCAGTACAGCCGCTACTCGGGCCTGCTGGTGGCCTCCCACTTCGCCGCGATGGCCGATCGCAAGCTCGCCGACCTGCTCGATCACGGATCGAACGCCGAGGCGCGCCTGACGCGCAGCTTCACGGCCGAGACGGAGCGCCTCGAGGCCTCATGGCTCGAGGAGCTCTCGGCCGATCCGCGCTACGCCCCGGTGCTCTCGGGCCCCGCCCGTGAGACCAATGCCCGCCTCCTCGACACCTGCGACCGCATTTCGGTCTATCTGTGCGCGTCGCTGCCGTCGCCCTTCGAGGTGTGGGCGCAGAACGCCGCCGGCAACACCGAGGTCGTGAGCTTCGACACCGTCGACCGGACGACCTGGCGGGTGCACCCGTGGCCGCTGCAGGGCGAACGGCTGCAGATCCACTGCGAGGGCAAGCGGCTGGCGAGGGTCCAGTTCGAATCGGCCGACGAGTTTTCCGAGGCGCTGCGGCGCGCCCCGGTGGAGCGCCTCGTCTTCACCCTGCTGCGCCCGTCCGCCGTCAGTTGACAATCGGCCGCCGGTGCCTACAATGGGCGACTGCCGCGATGTTCCGCAGTAGCTCAACGGTAGAGCGGGTGGCTGTTAACCACTAGGTTGGGGGTTCAAATCCCTCCTGCGGAGCCAAGCCCTCTCCGCATCCGCGGCCCCGTTCCCGCCCGATGCCCACGGTCTATTGACCGCCGGGCTCACCAGAAAATCCCTGCAGCAATAGCTTTCCGAAAACGGGCGCGACCCGTGCCCGTTTCCGTGTCCGTGCCCGTGCCCGGATGGGCAGCCAGTCATCAGGACCTGTGGGCTGTGGCAGTTGTCAGGGTCAGCTGGCAGCGGCGGCGGGTGGCTTCAGGGGCCGCGAGCAGCGTCATCCGGAACGTCGTGGCCACCTCAGCTTGCTGGCCGAAGAGGCGGCTTCCGATATAAGCTGCCGACGGAAGCGGCCCGCTGTGAGATGCCGCGGAAGCACGGTCGGGCTGCGGCGCCCGCCGGCGCGTGGAGATTCATGGGCATCGCAACCGACATCATCGTGCTCGTCGTCGCGGCCTTCGCCTGCGGGCTGTTGCTGCAACGGCTCGGGCAACCTCTGATCCTCGGTTATATTCTCGCCGGCGTCATTCTTGGCCCCTTCACCGGCGGCGTCACCGTCTCCAACATCCACGAGATCGAGCGCCTCGCCGAGATCGGGGTCGCGCTGCTGCTGTTCGCTCTCGGGCTGGAGTTCTCGTTCAAGGACCTGGCGCCGGTGCGGATGATCGCCCTCATCGGCACGCCCATTCAGATGGCGCTCACGATCGGTCTCGGCGCCGGGATCGGGACGCTCCTGGGCTGGGACGGGACGCAGGCGCTGTGGCTCGGAGCGATGTTCTCGCTGTCCTCGACGATGGTGATCCTCAAGACCCTGATGAGCCAGGGCTGGCTCGGTACGCTGTCGAGCAAGGTCATGATCGGAATGCTCATCGTGCAGGATCTCGCGGTGGTGCCGCTGATGGTGGTGCTGCCCAAGCTCAGCGATCCGGCATCGGGCCTGCCGGCGGTCGGCTTCGCGGCGCTGAAGGCGGCGGTCTTTCTGGCGGCGATGATTCTGCTCGGAACCAAGTTGCTGCCGCGCCTGCTGGCGCACATCGCCAAGCTCGGCTCGCGCGAGCTCTTCCTGCTCGCGATCACCGCCATCGGCCTCGGGATCGGCTTCGCCACCCACCTCCTGGGTCTGTCGTTTGCCTTCGGCGCCTTCATCGCCGGCATGGTGTTGAGCGAGTCCGACTTCGGCCATCAGGCGCTGGGGGACATCATCCCGCTGCGCGACCTCTTCGGGCTGCTCTTCTTCGCTTCAGTGGGCATGCTCTTCGATCCCGTGTACCTCAAGAATCACCTGGGCGAGGTGGCCGTGCTGGTTGTGGCGGTGAGCCTCGGCAAGGGCCTGATCTTCTACGGTCTCGCCAGGATCTTCCGCTACGGCAACGTGATCCCGCTCGCCGTCGGGCTGGGTCTCTTTCAGGTCGGCGAGTTCTCCTTCGTGCTCGCGAGGGTGGGCGTCTCGACCGGTTCCATCAGCAACGACCTCTACTCGCTGCTTTTGACGACGGCTGTCCTGACCATGATCCTGACGCCCCTGATCTCCGGTCAGACGGCGCGCCTGTACGCGCTCAAAAAACGCTGGTTCCGCCACGAACCCCTGGAGACCCGCAACATCCCCGACGGGGGCCTGGCGGACCACGTCGTGATCGCGGGCGGCGGCCGCGTCGGCTCGCAGATCGCGCGCGTCCTCGCCCGGCTCCACCTGCCGCTCGTCGTCCTCGAGCTCGACCACCGCCGGGTCGAGACCTGTCGCGAGGCGGGGCTGCCGGTGATCTACGGCGATGCCAGCCACGACGTGGTGCTCGGAGCGGCGGCGATCGAGGCGGCCCGGCTGCTGGTGGTGACCACCCCCGACATGGTCACGGCGCGGAGCATCGTGGTCAGCGCGCGGCGCGCCAGCGCCGGCCTGCCCGTCGTCGCCAGGACCTCGGACCAGGGCTTCCTGTCCGTGTTCCGGGAGCTCGGCGTCACCGAGGTCGTGCTCCCCGAGTTCGAGGCCGGCCTCGAGATGACGCGTGAGGCCCTGCTCCACCTGCGGGTCCCGGTGGCGGAGATCCAGCGCCAGACCGAGTCGCTGCGCAGCGAGCTCCTGGCGCCGCACATGAGCACCGGGCGCAGCGCCTACCGGACCCTGGCCCAGCTCCGCGCCGCCGAGCACCGCTTCGAGCTGCAGTGGGTCGAGCTTCAGGACGGCTGTTCCCTGGCCGGGCGCTCCATCGCCGAGGCCGGGATCCGCAAGTCCAGCGGCGCGTCGGTGGTGGGGATCGTCCGCGACGGCGCGCTCGAGGCCAACCCCGACGCCGACTTCCGCCTCGAAGCCGGCGACCTGGTCGCCATCATCGGCACCGATTCGGCGCGGCAGGCATTCCAGGCCATGGCCTCGCGGGCGCCGGGCTGAGGCGCCGGCCTTCCGGAACGCCGGGCCCGGGGTGGTGCGGTGCGGAAACGCGGGCTCGGCGCTCTGGTGACGGTTCGAACGGGTCATTGGTGCGGGATTTTGTGAAAAATTGCGCAATACCGTTGACGGCCGCAATGCCGTGACGTATAACACGCGCGCGTGTGGATTCTCCGCACCCGCGAGACGGATCGAGGAGGCAACCATGGCACGAGAGTTCAATGCGTTCGAGATGGCGCAGCGTCAGTTCGACGCAGTGGCCGACAAGCTGCAGCTGGAAAGCGGCATCCGCGATCTCCTGCGCTGGCCGCAGCGCGAGTTCCACTTCACGGTGCCGGTCCGCATGGACGACGGTTCGGTGAGGGTCTTCAAGGGCTACCGGGTGCAGCACAACGACGCCCGCGGCCCGGCCAAGGGCGGCATCCGTTTCCACCCGCAAGAGACGGTGGACACGGTGCGCGCGCTCGCGACCTGGATGACCTGGAAGTGCGCGGTGGTCGACATCCCGCTCGGCGGCGGCAAGGGCGGCGTGATCTGCGACCCGCACGACCTCTCCTCCCGCGAGCAGGAAGCCCTGTGCCGCGGTTGGGTGCGCCAGGTGGCGAAAAACGTCGGACCGGTGCAGGACGTTCCGGCGCCGGACGTGATGACCAACCCGCAGCACATGGTGTGGATGATGGATGAGTACGAGAAGCTCGCCGGCGGCCACTACCCCGGCTTCATCACGGGCAAGCCGGTCGAGGTGGGCGGCTCGCTCGGCCGCACCGAGGCCACCGGCTACGGCGTCATCTACACGGTGCGCGAGGCGCTCAAGCGCATCGGAATCCCGGTGCAGGGCGTGAAGGCCTCGATCCAGGGTTTCGGCAACGTCGCCCAGTACTCGGCCAAGAAGCTGGTGGAGCTCGGCGGCATGGTGGTGGCGGTGGCCTGCTGGGACAACAACGACCACGCGGCCTACACCTTCCGCAAGGCCGACGGCATCGACGTCGACTTCCTGCTGTCGATCACCGACCGCTTCGGCACCATCGACAAGGAGAAGGCCGGCGCGGCCGGCTACGAGGTGCTGCCGGCCGACGCCTGGCTCGAGCAGGAGGTGACAATCCTGATCCCCGCCGCGCTCGAGAACCAGGTCACCGGCGACAATGTGCAGCGCATCCACGAGCAGGTGAAGATCCTCGTCGAGGGCGCCAACGGCCCGACGACACCGGAGGCGGACGCGGTGCTCAAGGAGCGCGGCGTCTTCGTCATCCCGGACTTCCTGGCCAACGCCGGCGGCGTCACCTGCTCCTACTTCGAGCAGGTTCAGTGCAACATGAACTTCTTCTGGCCCAAGCAGGAGGTCCTCGACCGGCTCGACCAGAAGATGACCACCGCCTTCAACGCGGTCGCCGACCTCGCCCAGGAGACCGGCGAGTACATGCGCGACGCGGCGTACATGATCGCCATCCAGCGGGTGGCGACCGCCTGCCACCTGCGGGGATGGGCGTAGGATCGAATTAGGAATTAGGAATTAGGAATTAGGAATTAGGAATTCCACCCGCCCACCCGTGTGTCGGGAGGGCGGTAGGGAATTTAAAATTGAGAACTGAGAATTGAGAACTGGCAGCCGCGAACCTGCGGTCGTGGTTCGCGGTTGACCGGCTGCAGTCGATTGGTATAATGCCCGTTCCTGCTGGGGTGTCGTCCAATGGCAGGACATACGGCTCTGGACCGTAGAATTGGGGTTCGAGTCCCTGCACCCCAGCCATTTCAATTTCGAAAGCCCGGCCACTGGCCGGGCTTTCGAAATTGAAGGCTCACGCGTTCGTTGTGAGGTGCTGCCTCATGACGATGACGGCACCGCCTTCGGCGCGGACGCGGACGAAGTCGGTGACGGCGAGGTTGCAGACCGACGGCCGCGCGCTCAGGTGCAGGCAGGCGTCCTCGACCCGCCACTTGACGCCTTCGGTGCTGACGCGGACCGCCGGGTCGAAGGTCCAAAACGACCAGGTTTCGCCCGGCTCGGCTTCCAGGACGAGCTCGCCGCAGACCGCGATCAGCGTCTCGCGCTCGCTCTCGAAGCGCAGCGCGTCGCCCATGCCGCGACGCGCCAGCAGGCCGAGGTTGGCGAGCTCATGATCAGGACGGCCCCCGGTGGCGGCGAGCACCGTCAGCCGCTCGAGCCCGAGCTCCTCGAAGGTGTAAACCAGCGCCTTGTCGAGGTCGGTCCGGTCCTGGTCCGGCCTCGGCACCATCGCTGGCTCGCCGAGCCAGGACCGGGTGGCGGCGCTGAGCGAGTCGAGGTCGCCCACCACCGCGCTCGCGCGCAGGCCGAGGCGCGCCAGGTGATCGGCGCCCGAGTCGGCCGCCAGCAGCGGCTCGCCGGCGGCCGCGATCGCCGCCAGCCCGGCGGTCCAGACGAGCGGCGCTCCGGCGACGAGGACGGGCCTCGGCTGGTCCATCGCCTCATGGTACAGGAGGGCGCCGCGTCCGGGTGAGGGTGCCGGTTCGATGGTAAACTGATCGTCGATGCACAGCACCACCAGCGGCCTTTCCGGCACGGTGTACATCCCGGACACCTCGGCCCTCATCGAAAACCCCGACGCGCTCGATCGGCTGCTGACCGGCGGAAATATCGTCGTTCTGCTGCACCAGGTGATCGAGGAGCTCGGCCGCCTCCAGGCCTCGCGCTCCAAGTCCGACGGCGTGCGCCACGCCGCGCGGCTGGTGATGCGCAAGATGCTCGACTACCGCCGGCACCAGCTCATCCACCACAGCGTCGAGCGGTTGTTCACCCACGAGGCGGCCCCCGAGTCGTTCCCGCGGACGCCGGCGGGCGGCATCCTCGCCTGGGAGCCCGACGGCGTGCTCGTCGAGCCCTACTCCCAGGAGTCCGGCGACAACCACATCCTGGCGAGCGCGCAGCGGATCGCCGAGGTGGCGCGGTCGAACGGCCACCCGGGCTACGACGTGGTGGTCATCTCCGAGGACTCGAACCTGCTTTTGAAGTGCGATGCGCTCTCGATCGCGGCCGAGAACCTGCGCTACGGCAAGGTCAGCCTCGACAGCGTCGAGGAGATCTACCGCGGGGTGGTCGACGCGGAGATCGATCCCCGGGCCGCGCAGCGGTTTCTCGACAGCGGCGCCCCCGGCGAGCGCTGGCTGCCGCTCGCCGATGTCGCGCTGCCCGAGGGCGTCGAGCCCCTGTGGAACATGGGCGTGGTGATGCGGATCGGCGATGAGCTGCTCATCGGGCGGGCCAACCCCGACATGCAGCGGGTCGAGGACCTGCGCTTCGCGCAGTACTGGGACCGCAAGCGCGCGGCCTACAAGCCGCGTCCGATGCTCGGTTTCACCCCGCGCGACCCGCAGCAGGTGCTGGCGATGGAGTTCCTGCTCGACCCCGATGTGCAGCTGGTGGTTCTGGACGGGCCCGCGGGTTCGGGCAAGACCCGGATGATGGTCGCGACCGGCCTCTACATGCTCGTCGGCCAGCCGACCACCTGGCGGGTGGCGCCGCAGTCGCAGCCTCTGACTCCGGACTACGGCTATGACCACGGCCTGCTGCTGCTGCGTCCCGAGCACGCCTCGAGTCAGTACGACCTCGGCTACCTGCCGGGCGACTACGAGAGCAAGCTGTCGCCGTGGCTCGAGCCCTTCTTCCAGGCGGTTCGCTCGCTGTCGTTGTCCAATGAGCACGATTTCATGGAGGAGCTGCGGTCCTCCGACCGGCTGACCATGGTCTCCACCTCGATGCTGCGCGGTCTCGACATCGAGCGTTCGATCGTGCTCGTGGACGAGCTGCAGAACGGCGACCGCCACCTCGCCAAGACGCTCATGAGCCGCTTCTGCGCCACCTCCAAGGTCGCGCTCGCCGGCTGCCTCGACCCGGGGCAGATCGACAACCCATACGTCGACTGGAGCTCCAACGCGCTGACCCGGATCAAGGAGGCGTACAAGGGCTTCGGCCCGCAGGTCGCCCAGGTGCGCCTCGAGCACAACTACCGGGGACCCATCTCCACCCGCGCCGACCAACTCTGACCGTCTTGACTGCCGAATTCTCAATTCTCAATTCTCAATTTTGAATTCCCCACCACCCTCCCCTGACCCTGGGAGGGGTGGGTGGTAATTGAGAATTACGAATTAAGAATTAAGAATTAAGAATTAAGAACTGACGACGGTTTCCACCTCGAAGTCGGGGGGGCTCTCGATGGTCTTCTTGACCGCGCACTGGTTGG
>DATIVB010000355.1:0-3702 GCA_035466375.1 Chondromyces sp. | reverse complement strand
GCGCGCCGGTTGCCCGTGGCCGCCAGCTTCTCGACCAGGTTGGCGGTGTCCTCGGGGGCCAGGAACTGGCCCTTCTTGACGTTGACCGGCAGCCCGGTGAGCCCGCAGGCATGCAGGAGGTCGGTCTGGCGGCACAGGAAGGCCGGCACCTGCAGCACGTCGACCACTGCGGCGGCAGGCGCCGCCTGCTCCGGGTGGTGGACGTCGGTCAGCACCGGCAAACCGGTGGCGCGCTTGACCTCGGCCAGGGCCTCGAGGCCTGCCGCCTCGCCGGGGCCGCGGAAGCCGGACTCCGAGGAGCGGTTGGCCTTGTCGTAGGAGGCCTTGAAGACCACGGGCACTCCGTGGCGGCGGGCGATGTCCCGCACCCGGCCGGCGACCTCGACCACGAAGTCGCGCGACTCGATGACGCAGGGCCCGGCGATGTACACCGGCCGCGCGCTGCCGCCGATGCGGATGCCCGGCGCGAGGTCGAAGCCGTGGTCGGTCATCGCGGGACAGTGTAGCACCCACGCACCAACGTTCGAACGTTAAAATGTTGAACGTTTGAACGTTAGAACGGCGGGCCTCACGCCTTCAGGGTCTTATCATCACTCCTCTCGATACCCACGGCGGCGTTCTCGAGCTCCGCTTCGAGCTCGGGTTGCGGGCCGCCGGCGTCCGCCGTCGCCGCCTCGTCGCTCTCGTCGGCGCGGCGCTGGCGGCGGTTCTCCACCGCGGCCGCGATGAAGGAGCGGAAGATCGGGTGCGGGGCGTAGGGCCGCGACTTGAACTCGGGGTGGAACTGACAGGCCAGGAACCACGGGTGGTCGGGGTACTCGATGACCTCGACGAAGATGCGGTCGGGCGACTTGCCGCTCACCACCAGGCCCTTCTCCTCGAACAGCGGCACGTACTCGGGGTTGACCTCGTAGCGGTGGCGGTGGCGCTCCCAGACCTCGTCACCGCCGTACATCTTCCAGGCGTTCGAGGTCGGGGTCAGGCGGCACGGGTACTTGCCGAGCCGCATGGTGCCGCCCATCTGGTCCACTCCGACCAGCTCGCGCATCTTGTAGATCACCTTGTAGGAGGGCTGGCTGACGAACTCGGTGGAGTGCGCGCCGGCGAGCCCGCAGACGTTGCGGGCGAACTCGATGATGGCGGTCTGCAGGCCGAGGCAGATACCGAAGAAGGGAATCTTGTGGCCGCGGGCGAACTCGATGGCGCGGATCATGCCCTCGATGCCGCGCTTGCCGAAGCCGCCCGGCACCAGAATGGCATCGACCTCGAACAGCTCGCCGGGGTATCCCGAGCCCTCGAGGGACTCCGAGTCGATGAACACCAGGTTGGTCTTGACCCCGTTGGCGAGGCCGCCGTGGATCAGGGCCTCGTTGAGGGACTTGTACGAGTCGGCGAGGTCGACGTACTTGCCGACGATGCCCACCGAAACCTCGTCGGTGGCGCTGCGCACCGCGTCCACCACCTGGCGCCAGCGCGTGAGGTCGCGCTGCCCCTTGGGAAGGTTGAGGAGCTCGAGGACGATCTCGTCGAGGCCTTCGGCGGCCAGCTTGAGCGGCACGTCGTAAATGGTGTCGGCGTCCTCGGCCGGGATCACCGCCCGCGCCTCGACGTTGCAGAAGAGAGCGATCTTCGCCCGCAGCTCCGGCGGCAGCGCGCGGTCGCAGCGGCAGAGCAGGATGTCGGGCTGGATGCCGATCTCGAGCAGGCCCTTGACCGAGTGCTGGGTGGGTTTGGTCTTGAGCTCGTCCGAGCCCTTGATGTACGGCACCAGGGTGAGGTGGATGTTGAGGACGTTGCCGCGGCCTGCATCGGAGCGGAACTGGCGGATGGCCTCGAGGAAGGGCAGCGACTCGATGTCGCCGACCGTGCCGCCGATCTCGACGATCACGAAGTCGACGTCGCCGCCGAGAACGCGGATGTTGTCCTTGATCTCGTCGGTGATGTGGGGGATGACCTGCACGGTCTTGCCGAGGTAGTCGCCGCGGCGCTCCTTCTCGATCACCGACGAGTAGATCTTGCCGGTGGTGAAGTTGTTCTTCTTGGCCATGGTCGCCGAGGTGAAGCGTTCGTAGTGGCCGAGGTCGAGATCGGTCTCGGCGCCGTCGTCGGTGACGAAGACCTCGCCGTGCTGGAACGGCGACATGGTCCCGGGATCGACATTGACGTAGGGGTCGACCTTGAGCATGGTGACGGTGTAGCCGTGGGCCTCCATCAACGCCCCGAGCGACGCCGCGGAGATGCCCTTGCCGAGCCCCGAGACAACACCTCCGGTTACAAAAACGTACTTCGTGGCCATCTCGTCCTCCTAGTCGGGTTGCCCGGGTTGCTGATCCATGAACTCTTCGACCCGCTTCAGGTCCTCCGGCGTGTCGACCCCGAAAGCCGGGTGCGGCGCGTCGAGTACCAGGATGGGGATGCCGTTTTCCAACGCCCGCAGCTGCTCCAGGGCCTCGGCCCGCTCCAGCGGCGACGGCTCGAGGGCCACGAAGCGTGCCAGCGCCTCGCGCCGGAAGGCGTAGATGCCGAGGTGGAGCCGCCACAGCGGCGCGGCGAGCTCCGGGTGGCGCGGATACGGGATCGCCGAGCGCGAGAAGTAGAGCGCGTGGCCGCGCGAATCGACCACCACCTTCACGGCGTTGGGATCGTCGGCACGCTCCGGCTCGAGCGGCCGGCACAGGGTCGCCATCGGCGCCTCGTCGTCGGCCAGCAGGCCGCGGACCAGGGCATCGATGTTGGCGCCCGAGAGGAGCGGCTCGTCGCCCTGGACGTTGACGACGACGCCCCACTCGTCGCGGCCGGCCACCGCCGCCGCCACCCGGTCGGTGCCGGACGGATGATTGCCGGTCATCACCGCCTCGGCGCCGGCCGCCGTCGCGGCGTGCGCGATGCGGTCGTCATCGGTGGCCACGATGACGTGCTCCACCGTCGCCGCCTCGGCGGCCCGTCGCACCACGTGCGCGATCATCGGCTCGCCCGCCAGCTCTGCCAGCGGCTTGCCGGGAAATCGCGACGAGGCCCAGCGGGCCGGGATCACGGCCACCACGCGGTCGTTCAACTGTCCCATCCTGTAGAACGATGCTAAACACCTGGGCAGCCCGCGTCAAGCCGCAACGATAAGATTCATACAGACGTTTGTTACGAATTTTCAAGTCGTTACAAATTAGCGTTTTAGATCATGAATTCGTGATCCTCTATCGCTGGATGGAGGGTCGGTGGGCTTTTCGGGGACATTCCCGACTGATCAGACGGAACTCTCTTGCCAGGCTGTCGGGAAATTGATACAAACGGGTGTATGAATTTGACCACCCGCGAGCGACTCCTGCAGGCCGCCACCCGCCTCTTCGCCGACGAGGGTTACCGCGGCGCCTCGGTCCGCGACATCTGCAACCAGGCCGGGGCCAACCCGGGAGCCGTCTCCTACCACTTCGGCGGTAAGCGGCAGCTCTACCGCGCCGTGCTGCGGCGCGCCGCGTCGGAGCTCGCCGCGCTCGCGCCCCCGGACGATGGTGACGACCCGCCTGCCGAGGGCATGAACGCGGTGGTCGCCCTGCGCCGGCTGCTGCGCCGCCTCACCGGGGATGACGCCGCCGTCCGACTCCTGTTGCGCGACCTCGCCGACGGCGGCGCGGTGGCCGTCGAGGCCCTCACCCCGCCTCTCCGCAGCGCCTACGAGCGGCTGGCGACCCTGCTCGGAGAGGGCGA
>DATIVB010000354.1:0-3604 GCA_035466375.1 Chondromyces sp. | reverse complement strand
AGCTGCCGCCGGAGCGGTCGTAGATCAGCGCCTCGAGGCCGACCTGGTCGCCGCCGCCGCTGATGATCCGGATCTCGTAGACCGTCACGACGGTGCCCCCGGCCTTGCCGTCCGAGAGGCAGGAGAGGTAGTTGGGGCTGTCGGGGTCGCTGTCCCAGAGGCAGCCGTCAGCCCAGAGCTGTGGGTGGGTCGGGGTCTGGACGCGGCCGTCGGTGTCGGTGAGGGTGGTGTAGGTCGTCTTGACCTCCAGCACCTGGAAGATCGTGTTCGACAGGGTCAGGAAGGACTCCAGCTCCTCGTAGCCGGTCGCGGTCGCGGTGGTGAGCTCGATGAAATAGGTCTCGCCGATCAGGAGATTGATGCTGCCGCCGTTGCCGAGGATCTGCCAGTCGGACTGGTCTTCCTGCTGGCCGTAGCGGATCTGGGTCGTGGTGTTGCGGTTCT
The DNA here is from genome assembly GCA_035466375.1 of Chondromyces sp. GTDB lineage: Bacteria > Acidobacteriota > Thermoanaerobaculia > Thermoanaerobaculales > Sulfomarinibacteraceae > Sulfomarinibacter. Next base: position 3,160 of record DATIVB010000354.1, on the reverse strand, counting down.
GTGAGACCAGGTACTCGACGTAGATCTGCCGCGGTCTCGGCGTGGTCACGGTGTCGGTGCCGTCGGTGGCCTCGATGTAGTACTCGCGGGAGTTCCCGAAAGCCGATGCCGAGCGCGTGAGCTGCAGCTCGAAGTAGGCGTCGACGCACTCGCCTGCGTTGAGTGCCGCGAAGCCGAGGGTGGTCAGCGAGCCCGGGCGAGTGTTGATGTACGGGTCCGCGCCGCCGTTGCCGTCGGGCCACAAGAAGTCGACGGTGATCGGGCCGGCCGAGGGGGCTCCCACTGCGCACACCTCGGCCCCGACCGGAAACAGCTCCGGACCGCTGGTGAGCGGACGGTTGCTGTCCAGCCCGACGACATCCCAGGTGATGGGCGTCACCGTCAGCTGAGCGGTAGCCTGCCCGGCGAACAGCACACTCGCCAGAGCGAAAAGAACACAGCGCAACCAGGCCGCTCTCGTACCGTCAATTTCACGCATCGTGAACCTCGTCAGTGGTGTTCGGCGGGCCTCGACGGCACGAGGCTTCGCGATTCAGCAGTCGGGCGACCGTCGCCAGGGGCCTTCCTCGGGACTCGGAGAGGACGGACGATCATTGAACAAATGATCACGCAGCACCCATAAAATGTATCACGAGAATAGTAATCTTTACTCATATGATTGAACGCAGCGAGGTCAGATCGCGCCTGAATCCGTGGTGCGGATGAAATTGGAGGCAGCGTCCATCCATCGACTGGTACCCTCGAGAGGACGCGCCCACAGGGCGCGGTCAATCCCCGAGAGGCGCGCTGGAGACTCCCTGAGTTTTCTGGGGGTGGCGAGCTGGTACGACCGAAAGACTCGAGGCCCGCCGGGTTGCCTCGAAATCTTCAAGCGGTTCGGTAATATTGCCGAACGGGCAACGGAGATGAGCAGATGAGGGTTTGGAAAGCCGCCGCGCTATTGGCGCTCGCCGCCTCTGTGCTCGCCCTTGGGGGATCGGCTGCAGAGAAAGGCAAAGCGGAGCGCCGCATGGCCATCACCATCGACGACCTTCCGGTGGCCCAGCCGAGCTGGCACGACGACCGCGAGATGGAGCGGATCACCACCGACTTACTGGCGACCCTGAACCGCCACCGTGTCCCTGCCGTAGGTTTCGTCAACGAGGGCAAGCTCGAGGTGGGCGGCGTGGTCGACAGCTTTCGGCTCGGGCTGCTGGAGCGCTGGCTCGCGTCAGGGCTCGAGCTCGGCAACCACGGCTTCGCGCACCTCGACCTGCATCGCGTGCCGCCCGAGACTTGGATGGCCGACGTGGTGCGCGGGGAGGCCGCGACCCGCCGGCTGGTCGAGGCCGCTGGCGGCACCCTGCGCTACTTCCGCCACCCCTTCCTCCACGCCGGCACGAGCGCCGAGATCCAGGCGGAGACGGCGGCATTTCTCGCCGCTCGCGGCTACACCGTGGCGCCGGTGACCGTCGACAACAGCGAGTGGCTCTACGGGCGCGCCTACGCCAGGGCCATGAACGACGGCGACAAGGCGCTCCGACAGCGGCTGGGCCGCGACTACCTGCGCTACATGCTCGAGGTGGTCGCCTTCTACGAGGGCCAGAGCGAAGCCATCGTCGGCCGCGCCATCCCGCATGTCCTGCTCGTGCACGCGTATGCCCTGAACGCCGACTGGTTGGACGAGCTCCTGACCCGGCTCGAGCAGCGGGGCTACCGGTGGATCCCGCTCGCCGAGGCCCTCGCCGACCCCGCCTACGACCGTCCCATCGACGGTTACACGGGAGCAGGTGGCATCACCTGGCTGCACCGCTGGGCGATCACCGAGGGGCTCGACAGTTCGATCTTCCGCGGCGAGCCGGAGCCGCCGGGCTGGGTGGCCGAGATCCGACCCTGAGCACCGCCCAACGGGTCCCGTTTCGGGGCCGTCACCCCGTTTTCGCTCCGCTCCTCTCGACCGCGTGACTGCCGTGGCCCTCGGCCGCAGGGGGTCAGTCGTCGACGTCGTCGGGCGGCGGCCAGAACGGCTTCATCGCGTCCTTTTCAACTGCATACGCCCGATCGCCGTCGCGGATGACGAAGGTGCCGATCGACGGGTACTCCGCGATCTCGCACGGCCGCGACTCGCCTCCCATGAGGTACACCAAATCCTGGTCGCCGGTGTTGACCAGCGAGTGCGGCACCGAGGGCGTGGGGAAGCCCATGAAGTCGCCGGCGTCCACAGCGTACTCCTGTCCGTCGATGACGGCGGTCCCGGAGCCCGAGATGATGTACAGCCACTCCTCCTCGACCCGGTGCGCGTGGTAGATGAACGACTCGCGGCCGGGCGGCACCTCGGCCAGAGTGACGCCGCTCCGCTCGAGGCCTACCGAGCGGCCGAGGGCGCGCAGGTACACCTCCGAGTTGGGGTTGAGCGGGTGACGGAAGTGGCGCCTCGGTGCGCGCTCCTCGTCCCGCCTGGGAATCAGGAACCTGGAGTCTGATGACATGCTGCGAGCTCCTTTCGGTCGTGCACGCGCCGCGCCCCGCCGCTGTCGCGCGTTTGCTCGATCGACGGGGCGGAGGACCTGCCGTCGATCCCGCTCGCAACGGGGGTGGGACGGCCCGGCACGCTGGGTCGATGCGACCGCCCGGCGCGCGTACCCTTTTGACCAACAGAGGCGCGGGCCTTCGTTGTTCCCCCGCACCCGGTCGTGCCACCTCGATCACTCCGGGGCAGCTCGGCGAGCCGGTGCACGAGGAGAGGCACGATCCCGCGGGCGACGGCGATCGTCGGCCGCCACCCCGTGGGGGCCATCACTCGCTCGCCGTGAGCCGCTCCAGCATCCGCCGCGAGCTCTCGAAGCCGGGATCCACCTCGAGGGCCTTCCGGTACAGGGCGATGGCCCGGTCGCGGTCCCCCTTCGTCAGGTGGGCCTCGGCGAGGCTGTCGTACGAGTTCGGGTCGTCCGGGAACCGCCGGAGGTTGGCCTCGAAGACCGCGATCGCCATCCCCACGTTGCCGCCGGCGAGCAGCTCGTAGCCGAGCCGGTTGAGCGGTTCGCCGCTGCGAGGCTCGTCGCCCGCGCGCTCGATCGCCGCCTCGAGGCCCTCGGCGTCGGTGATCGCCCCGTCCGAGATGGAGCGGTACAGCAGCTCGTCCAGCGGAAGCTTCGGCGGCTCGTAGGGCTGTCCGAAGACG